>JANRLV010000131.1:0-14915 GCA_033762195.1 Chitinophagaceae bacterium
AAGAAAAAAGATTTGATGATGGAGGCTACGGGAGAAGGCCTGGTGGAGGATGGTGCCTATTATTATGTCAGTGTACCGGCCCCCTCCTATCCCATTACCCTGGAATTGGACTATGTGATAAAATTCAAGGGAACCTTGAACCTCCCTTCTTTTCAAATTCTACGCCCAGGCGAATCGATCGTATCCTCTCTATTTGAAGCCATTGTGCCAATGGAGCTGGGGTTAAGATATCGATCTAAAAATATTTTCATCCAGCCTACGATCCGTGACATTGGAAAATCAAAGTCATTTACCTGGGTTGTGAAGAACCTGCCTCCTTTTGAGTATGAGGAAGGCGCAGTAAGTTATGGTGATCGATACCCCTCCGTGGATATTGCCCTGAATAAATTCTCACATTATGGTTATCAGGGTGATCTGAGTTCATGGAACCAGTTTGGGCAGTGGATCGGAGGACTTTACAAAGGACTTGATGCTTTACCGGAGGATAGAGTTCAGTTTTTTCGTGATCTGGTTAAAGATGCCGGATCCGATAGAGAAAAGGCAAGCATCTTGTATAAGTATATGCAGGACAATTTTAGATATGTAAGCATTCAGTTGGGGATTGGTGGATTAAAACCATTTTCGGCAACTTTTACCGACCAAAAGAAATATGGCGATTGTAAGGGGCTAAGTAATTATATGAAGGCAGCTCTGGCCTCGGTTGGGATTCGCAGTCATGTGGCTATCATCAATGCAGAATACAATGCACTTCCGGTTGAACCGAGTTTCCCGGCAAACGATTTTAATCATGTCATTCTCTGTATTCCTCAATCCAAAGATTCAATTTGGTTGGAATGTACCAGCAGTACAGCCGCGTTTGGAGAATTGGGGACATTCACAGAAAATCGAAATGCCTTGCTGGTTACTGAGAATGGCGGCATGTTAGTGCCTACCCCCAAGAGTAAGGCAGAGGCCAACAGTTTTCTCATTCATAATAAGATTGAACTTTCGGCTGACGCTTCCGGAATGATCGAGTCCAATTTACACTCAACCGGGGCATTTAAAGAAATGATCGATTATATCCTGAAAGAGAAAAAGGATGACCAAAAGGAGTCAATCGTTTTTACACTCGGGTTTAAACAACCAGATGATTTTTTGATGGCCAAAGAGAAGGAGAAGGTCAACCTGAAAATCCAGTTTGAAAAAATCCCGGAGTTTACGGCCGGCAATAAAATATTCCTGGCCCCCCACCCTTATAAATTATGGACCCGGGTGATGCCCAAAAACGATAACCGAAAGCTGGATTATTATTTTCGAAACCCTTTTATTCATCGGGATACCACCCAGATCAAACTACCTGATGGCTTTTTGGTGGATGCCTTGCCCAAACCAAGGGAGTTTAATAATGCATATGCAGCCTATCGTTCAAATTATTGGTTTGATGAAGCAAATAAGACCATCCACAGTGTAGTCGAGTTAAAATTATTACAGCACCGCATCCCGGCCGGTGATTTCAAACTCGTAAAACAATTCTTTGAAGAAGTGTTAAAGGAGGAAAAGCAGCGGATTGTGGTGAAGAAGTCGTGAGGCGCCTCTCACTTCACGCTACCACCGCCTCTTCCCCATACACCTGATCCTTGAATTGCAGGGAAGGCGATGGAAGGAATTCACCCAGACCTAACCGGGCCCATTTCTCATCAACCGAACGAATTGTATCAGGGGCGGCAACAATGATATTGGGCCAATCCCGGTGAAAATCGTCGTGTTCCTTTGTCTTTCTTGTGCCATCAAGACCCATACAGGCAAAGAGTTTATTACCAGCGGCTAATTCTCTTTGGTGCAGGAAATGATCTCGCTTTGGATCAAGGTTGTTGCAAAAACGCCAGAGGGCTGTTCCCAAATGACGTGCATTCACGGTATGCTCTACGTAGAGGATCAATTTTATACTTTCCAATTCAGGACGACTACAGAGCCGCTCGTGGAGGTCGGATACATGGCCCTTTCTGTCCTTTTTTATGGATACGATAAGACAGGGTATCTGATGTTTCAGCAATTGGCTGTTTACGGAAATGATCTCCGGGAAGTTATTCACTACCTCATCTGACCAACCTTCTCCACATGATTTCCATTGATAGCGCTCATCGATTTCCTCTTCCGTTTTTTTAGTTCCATCCATACACATTTTTCCCCCAAATCCCAGTTTGCTGCAACTATGATCAAGAACATCCATGGGCCCCTGGGAAAAATAGAGATCGGTTGCCGGATTCAGGTTCCGGAATATCTCCTGAGAAAGTGGCAGGTAATCACCGATCGGTGTTTCCCCATCTGCCAGCACCAGTATCTTATTAAACATCATTTGACCCGCACCCCACATGGCATTCATCACTTTCTGACCCTGGCCGGCATATTCCTTATTGATCTTCGTGATGACAAGGTTATGAAATACGCCTTCTACCGGCATATCCATATCCATGATCTCAGGCACCATGGTCATTTTGATCGGGGCCAGAAATATCCTTTCAGTGGCTTTTCCCAGCCAGGCATCTTCCTGCGGCGGGATACCCACGATGGTAGCGGGATAGACCGCACTTTTTCGGTGTGTAATGGCGGTAATGTGGAACCTGGGGTACCAATCAGGTAGTGAATAATAGCCGGTATGGTCACCAAAGGGTCCTTCCCAGATCAATTCTTCAGCGGGGTCTACATAGCCTTCAATAATGAAATCCGCATCGGCAGGAACTTCGATTTCCGGTTGGGAGATGCATTTTACCAATTCCACTTTCTTTTTGCGCAGAAAGCCAGCCAACATGTATTCATCCACATTTTCCGGCAAAGGGGCGGTGGCGGAATAGGCATAAACCGGATCTCCACCCAAGGCCACGGCAACTGGCATCCGTTCTCCCCTTTTCTTGTATTCATTGAAATGTTTGGCCGAAACCTTGTGTTTGTGCCAATGCATGCCGGTTAATTGTGGCCCAAATACCTGCATCCGGTACATGCCCACATTGCGGGTTTGTGTATGGGGATCTTTGGTGTGAATGATGGGAAGTGTGACAAATGGCCCTCCGTCTTTTGGCCAGCAGGTAATTACCGGAAGTTTGGTGATATCGGGATCCATGATCACTACTTCCTGACATTCCCCTTTTCCCTTGATTACCTTAGGCATCCAGGAAGCAAACTGCCCAAGTTTCGGTAAAACTTTTAATTTGTCGAGGATACCTTCCTTTGGAGCGGATAATAATTTAAACAAAGATTCGATCTCTCTGGCCACATCATCGAGGTGTTGCACACCCAGTGCCAGGCACATCCGTTTTTCACTGCCATAGGCATTCATGAGCACCGGAAAATCGTAACCGGTGTTTTCAAATAAAAGCGCTTTTCCACCACCGGGAGTCTTGCTGATTCGGTCGGTGACCTCGGCAATCTCGAGTTTTGGATCGACATAGGTCTTGATCCTTACTAATTCGCCTGCCTGCTCGAGTACATAGATGAAGTGCTGCTGGTTCTTGTATGCCATTGTCGATTGTATATTACAAAAGTAAATTACAATCGGCACTTATTAATGTTTAACCTGGAGGGGTAAGATGACAGATGACAGATGGCTGTCATCCGTCATCTGTCATCTTATTCTTTGAGGTCAAGAGAGCTTAAAGTGGAACCGTCGGACAGGCATTCCGGTTTCTTCTTCCGGGCCGGTAGCGGCCATCATCCCCGGTCGTTTTTTTCCCGATACGGAAACTGACATTCACACCGGTGAAGTAATAGATATCCTTGTATTTCTCACCACCCCGCTGGGCGCCTTTTGCGGGAATATTGGGGTCACCGCCGGGCAATTCATCCCCCCGGTAAGCCAGGGAGGCTGCCAATGGACCGCGGGCATTGATCAGGTCATTCGGGTCGGCATAATTGGTGCTGACATCATCCAGGTAATCAGTCCAGGTCTTTCTCAGACCAACCTCTAATCCCACCCGGATATCATCGGTGACCGCATATTTGAAACCTCCTCCAAAAGGAAGGGAGAGTTGCAGCCTCGAATAAGGTTCTTTATTGTATCCAGCCAATCCCTGCCCCTCTGTTCCCAACGGCTGTAGAAATCGTTTGGTGCCCGATGAATCCAGGGTAAATGGATTAAAGTGAAAAAGCGCCACCCCGCCAAAAAGATAAGGAGACCAGCGTTTGTAATAAAGGTTATTGAAATAGAATTCACCCACCAGACTTAATTCGGTAATAGAGGTTTTGGCAGACAGGTTACGCGCTACCAACACATCCTTTTCCTGGTATTTATCATTTCCCTGAATACGCGCGTGTGTCAACCCGCCACGCAATATGATCTGGTCAAAAAGTTCATAACTCAGGGTTATCCCAATATGGCCATTGGTTTGGCGGAAGTCGTAATATTTATCTACCAGGTCGCCCTGATAGTTTGAGAGGCCTGTTGCCAGCCCCACATGCAAGTCCTGTGCCCGTGATGAAATGGCAAGGATTAAGCAAAATGGTATTGTCCAGAAAGTCTTCATAGCTCAGTTTTGCGTTAACTAACAAAAATAAGGCCTGATTCACCGTCCAATCACTCAACGTATTTAGTAACCGTTTGGTGCCGACTTGTTTGTTAGTAAAACCTTAAAAAAATGGGGTATCAGATCCGGAATAGGTCTATACAAGGTAGGAAATTAAAACGGTTCAGTCAAGCGAATTCCCAACCCGGCTTCCACGGGGAGGGAATACGAACCATTTTGGTAGGAGAGCCCGGTGGCCAGGTCTTCGGCCAGGAGTAATGGTCCATCCATATCGAGGAAATCCACCAATGGCGCCAGATGGGCCATGGCAGCAGAACCGATGCTGCTTTCGTTCATACACCCGATCATGACCTTAAGCCCAAGTTCACGGGCCTGGGTGATCATGCGGCGGGCCGGTGTAATGCCGCTGCACTTGGTCAGTTTGATATTGATGCCATGAAAATGCCCGGTGCATTTTTTTACATCTTCTTCGCCCACACAACTTTCATCGGCGATCAGTGGCAGAGGCGACCATTCGAATAATTTTTTCATCCCCTCCCAATCGTCTTTGTGGAAGGGTTGTTCTACCAGTTCTACCCCAAGGTTTTTAAGTTTGGGGATCCGGTCCATGGCCTGATCAAGGGTCCAACCCGAATTGGCATCAACCCGAAGTACCGAATCAGTGTGTTGGCGCAGGGTTTCCACCATTTCGAGGTCATTGTCTGTTCCTACTTTCACTTTGTAGATGGGCCAGGGTTTTTCTTCCATTTTGGCCACCATTTTTTCTACCGTGTCGATGCCAATGGTATAATCAGTCAACGGTCGATTGCTGGTATCGACCTGCCAGAGTTGGTGAAGGGGTTTCCCCTTCCATTTACCAAAGAGGTCCCAGGAGGCGATATCCAGGGCACATACAAGAAATGGATTTTGCGGAAAGAGATGATGGAGGTAATGCCAATATCTTTCCGGATCGGTAAAGGCAAATTTTTCAACGAAGATCTTTTTCCTTTCCAGGTCTTCGATCATTTTCTCTACCGGAATATTGTAGTAGGTAATGGCCGGTGCTTCTCCATATCCATGTACGCCAAAATGCTCCAATTCCACTATGAAAGTGGGTTGATGGGTTTTGGTGCCCCTGGAGATGGTAAAGGGATACCGGAACGGGAGATCGTATCGTTTGTAACGTACCTTCAATTATGCGTTGTTCCTTCCGGAATGATGAATATAATCCGCGAGTTCGCGGTTAAAATCTTTTTCTTTGATCAAATCCTCCAGGTTCAGGTGCATCCGGTAACGCCAGTAATGTTTGGGGTTTGCCGGAATATTGATCCGTTCCTCATGTGGATTCTCTCTTCGGATCACTTCATTCATACCCAGGATATCCTGTAATTGGAATATACTCCACATGGCAGGCGAATACAAGTGTTGTAGTATAATGGCCCTGTTTATCCAGGCTTCGCAGTAATAAGGTGCATCTCCACCCTGCCCCAGCTCCTGATTGAAAAAGCGCTGGATCCGGGTCTTATCCTCTTCCCACCAACCCCGAATGGTACTCATGTCATGGGTGGAAGGGGTCACCACGGAGAGATATGGCGCGGAGGCCGGATTAAAGAAATCTGTCTTGGAATCTTTGGGCATTCGTTGTATCTCGAGACTCAGGATTCCCAATTGCTTCATCACATCGGGTACACAAGACGGTACCATACCCAGGTCCTCACCACAGATCAGCATATTGGTGGCACGTTTGAGATAAGGAAGCTTGTGCATGGCCTCCGTTTTCCAAAACTCATCCTGCCGCTCGAAGTAATAATTTACATAGAGATCCTTGAGCTTTTGCTGTGTTCCGGCCTCCAGGTACCGGAAGGATATGGTCCTGTCCATGGCGATCCGGAAATGATAGTTTTCCGGCCGGTCAGGGTCTTCAAACAACAATACATTGGAGATGAGGTCAAACAACACAATCTTGATCCGGCGATTGGATTCGGTTTGTTCCAGCCCGGCAAAGTGGGCCTCCACTTTTTTCTGCGTATCGAATTCGGGACGGAGGGCATAGCTTCCCCATCCGTTACCGGATAAGTAATTTGATTTTACTTCTTCAAAAAGATCACCGGCGAGTTCCCCCAACACATCATCTGTGATAAACGGTTTGGTATAACGCTGCTGATCAAACCAGATCCCTCGTTCTCCAAATTCCTGAATGGAAACAGGGATCGCGGGTACAAAATGACCCATAATGCCTTCGCGGGCATGTTCAGGAATGGCCCAAATGCGAAAGAAACCAAGAATATGATCGATCCGGAAGGCATCGAAATAATTGCTCATTTGTTCAAAGCGCTTTCGCCACCAATCAAAGTGGCCTTCCTGCATCTTTTTCCAATTGTAGGTCGGAAAACCCCAGTTCTGTCCCTTGATGGCGAAATCATCAGGTGGAGCCCCGGCCTGGTTGTCCATTTCATACAGTTCAGGAGCCATCCAGGCATCACATCCATAACGATAGATACCAATAGGAATATCTCCTTTTACAATGATACCGTGTTTATGCGCATAGGCGGTTGCCTCTTTTAATTGGCAATGAAGATGGTATTGAATAAAATATTGGAGACGGATCGTTTCCCGGGCAGCAGATCCTGGCTGGTCCAATTTCCTGATCTCTTCTGGATCGTAAGTTGTGTGTGTTTCCCATTCATCAAAATGAGCTGTACCATACTTATCGCGCAGAAAGCAAAAGGCAGCGTATGGTACAAGCCAATGCGCATTGGCCGAATAGAATTCCTTATAGTCTTCATCTTTAAAGATCCGGTCGCCATCTTCTTCGTACAATTCCTTCAGGATACCCAATTTGAATTTCATCACGGTCTCATAATCGACCCCATCGAATTCATTCAACTGTTTTTGCTTTTTCCGCAACAACTTGATCTTCTCTTCCTGTTTTTTGCCGGCTACGGTTTCCAGATTAATAAACAATGGATGCAGGGCAAAGGCTGAGATAGCCGCGTAGGGGTAGGAATCCTCCCAGGTATGCGTGGCGGTCGTGTCATTGACAGGCAGAATCTGCACCAGTTTCATTCCTACCTGCCGGGCCCAGTCAACCAATAATTCGATATCGGTAAACTCTCCCACTCCAAAACTCTTTTTACTGCGCAGGCTGAATACGGGTATGGCCACCCCCGCCCCTTTCCAGGTATCATTGGGAAGGTGAATAAATCCATCGTGGATATAGATCAATCGCTCTGTTTCGGCCGTTGTATGCAGTATACGGTTATCCCCGGTTTCATAACGCACAAACTTCTCTTCCCTGGTGTTGTAAATACCATACTTGTAGGCAATGGGAAACGTTTCCGCGGTCAGGTCAAGCCTCGCCACCTGCCAGTGCCCATCACGCCCCATTAGGATGGGGTTTTCGGTGTCCCAATCCCGCAATTTCTCTCCACTTCCCACCAAACAGACCACTTCGTCCTTTTGAACCAGGGGGGCTTTGACGCGAAAAACATGGGAAAAGACTTTATCCTGTCCACTGCCGGATTTTTTGCCTTGCTTTTTAAGCAATACCTCGGTAAAGGGAGCGGTAAAAAAGCAATTCTCATACTCCCCGGCATGATTCCAGGTGTCCACCAGCACAATCTCCCCGATCCCCTTTTTGGGGATATCGATCACCCGGTCGGTGCCCCATTCGGGAATGATCTCTCCGTCTTCTCTTTTTAGAATGTATTTGTAATGGTAGGTACCTGAGCCAGGTTCTGCAATCTCAAGGGTAGCAGTCCAGAATTCATCATTCAAATAGGTCATGGCAATAGCCTCCGAATCCAGGTCGGTTTCGGGAGAAATGCCATTGTCACTGATCCATAGTGTTTGCCCAAACGATGTATGAAATCGCAGGTAAAACTGTATTTTCATGCCAGTTGGTTGGTAGTAAGGGGGGCAAATTTCGAGGAAGCAAGCAATCTATCCAACTCCATCTGTCCCAGTTGAACAAAACATTTATCTGTGTACTTAGTACACATTGTAAAATAACGAAAAAAGTTTCTGAAAATCCTTGACGGACCAGGATTTTTAAGAAAAATATGTTTTCAGGGCTTGTTTGGGGTTGAAAGTATTTAGAGGATTGATTTTTTGGGTTTTATTTTCAAATTTTCAAATTGCCAAATAGCATATATATTTGCGCAAACTTTTTACCGCATGGAAAAAAAATCCACCCTCCTACCCTGGCTTGGTTTTTTTGTATCAACCGCAGCGCTGGTTTTTGCGATCTACAGTCATTGGGAATGGTTGACCCTGATTCTTCCTTTTGTGACCACTTTTTTTGTGAAGGCCATGCGTATCATGTAAGCAACCAAAATCGCTATATAGGAAAGGGGAGCCCGGATGACGGACTCCCCTTTTTCTTTGTTTCATAAGTTAAGGTCAGTTTCCTTTCTTGCCCCTTATTTTGTAGTTGGTAGAACGGCTTGATTTCTGCATGTATTTCACTGAATCAGTACTCATGGTTTCCACTTCCTTTAGCTGACTGGAATAAGATTCATTCGCGGATTTCATTTTCTGAATCTCCACGGATTTACTGGCATAACCACTATTTACGATCAGGAAATCCTCGTTATCTTTTACCAGTTTTCTGGCCTGGTCATAGTTTCCTTTATCGGCTTCCAGCATAGCGATCTCCATTTTTTCGTTGGTCACAAAAAGAACGATCTGCTGCATGACCGGTTCATTAAAATAGGTCAGGTACAATTCCCGGTCATTGGAGGGGTTCAGTCGGTTCCGGTTTTCCAAGGTCATTCTTTCGCGGGTGCTGACATCGTCATAGGAAAGCCGGCAATTGAAATCAAGGGCTACATTGGCATAATCGTCGATGCTAAAGCGCATCAGGAAACCACGGGTTTCTTCAGAAAAGAGATCCCGGAGTTGAATGACCAGTTCCTGGTTCACCTGTTCATATTTGAAGGCAAAGGCCTTATCCACTTTGATGCCGCGGGGTAAGCGGATACGCAGTTCTGCATTTTGCGCCGCAACGCTCATCAGGCCATTTAACTCTTTTTCAAAGATACCGGCCATGTTTTCGGGGTTATCAATAAAGTAATAGTTGCCGGAACCTGCTTCAGCCATATCGGTCATCAGCAGTTCATTATAATCCAACCCTACCCCAAAAGTGGAAACGGTAATGCCGTCTCTGTCTTTGAATTCCTGCACCTTTCGGCGGATCTCGTACATGGAGGTAAGTCCCACATTGGCCAGCCCATCACTGATCAGCAAGACCCGGTTTACATAATTTTTCTTGTAGGTTTCTTTGACCTGGTGGTAACCCATTTCGGTTCCACCCCACAAATTGGTGGAGCCGCCCGTTTCGATCCGGTTGATCTTGGTGAGAATGGATTCTTTATCGAGCACACGGGTAGAGGATTGAAGTAATTTGACATTGTCATCATACACCACAATGCTGACAAAGTCATCTTCTGATAATTTATGGATGATATCCCGGGCTGCTTTTTTGGCGTAGGCCAGTTTATCTCCACTCATGGATCCGCTGCGATCGATCACAATGGAGAGGTTGAGCGGTGTCTTTGCCCCATTTTCATTGATGAATTTATCCAGTTTGGTTTCGAGGTAGAGGTATCCTGTTCGCTTGATGGTATCGATCTGGTAATAATCGTTGTGGAGCCCGGAACTAAAGTGGATCACTCCTTTTTGGGAGCTTATGATCTTTCCTTTATGGTCTTTAGCGATACCCAGGTCGGGAATGGTGGTATCTGCAGAGGAAGGAGTGTAATTCCGGTCAAAGGTCTTTTGTTTTTGACGTATGCTTCCAAAGCCAACGATAAAGCTACCCAGTAGGATCAGCCCTGTAGAAAGGAAAAGGGATCTTTGCGTCATGGTTGATAGGTTTTTAAACCGGATGCAACCATGCCCCTCTTTGCATAGCGCTTCTCCTGATTTTTTTTAAAAGGAGTGGCGCTTTAACGCTTTACTAACAAAAACGTCCCGCTTTGGGCGGGACGTTTGTCTTAAAATTAGTTCAGGTTCCACTTGCGGATCATCGCGCTGGCCGAACGGGCTTTGCGGTGACGATTCCACATTTCTGCGGCCGTGAAACTTCTTTTTTTGTGGTTTACGTTGGCTTCAATTTCATTCGCCAATGTTTCCTTTACTTCTTGTGCCAGTTGTTGTTTGGTTTCTTCGTTCAACTGCACAGTTGATTGCATGACAATGCTCTTCATAAAAACTCCTTTTTTTGATCTGTCGTTAATTAATCGTCTGAGCGAAACGGAAGTAAAAAAACCAGGGGCAAGCTGTGTAGGACTGGTTTAGGTTACGGTTCTGCGTTCTTCTTGAAGTTGATATCTAACTTGCTCAGCTTATTGCGCTGCAAATATACGACACCTGGGTTGTTTTTGCAAATGATAAGGCTATGAAAATGTTAAGAACCTGTAAAAATGAGCTAAAAAATAAAAGCCAATAGCTATAAGCTATTGGCTTTTAAGTTATAATAACGTGCGGGTTACTTTACTTCTTCAAATTCGGCATCCGTTACATTCTCACCTGTGGTATTTCCGCCTGCCTGTTGTTGCTCCCCTCCGGCATTGGCACCTGGTTGTGCGCCTGCCTGCTGTGCTTTGTAAAGCTCTTCGCTGGCGGCTGTCCAGGCGGTATTCAGTTCATTGGTGGCTGTTTCAATGGCACCAAGATCTTGCGCCTTATGGGCATCGCGGAGTTTAGCGGCGGCGGATTCAATGGCTCCTTTCTTATCAGCAGGGATCTTATCGCCGTATTCCTTGAGTTGTTTTTCGGTTGAGAATACAAGGGCGTCGGCTGCATTCAGTTTTTCAACCCTTTCTTTTTCGGCTTTGTCTGTGGCTTCATTGGCCCTGGCTTCAGCCTTCATTTTCTCGATCTCTTCTTTTGTCAAACCACTACCTGCTTCGATGCGGATCTTTTGTTCTTTGCCTGTTCCTTTGTCTTTTGCGGTTACATGGAGGATACCATTGGCATCGATATCAAAGATCACTTCGATCTGGGGAACACCCCTTGGAGCGGGCGGGATACCATCGAGGTTGAATATACCCAGGCTCTTATTGTCCTTGGCCATACCTCTTTCCCCCTGTATCACATGGATCTGTACACCCGGTTGGTTATCCGATGCGGTAGAGAATACCTCTGATTTTTTAGTAGGGATAGTGGTGTTGGATGGAATGAGCGGGGTCATAACGCCACCCAGTGTTTCAATTCCCAGGCTAAGCGGGGTAACATCAAGCAATAACACATCTTTTACCTCACCTGTTAATACGGCACCTTGTATGGCGGCTCCTACGGCTACCACTTCATCGGGGTTAACTCCCCTGTTGGGTTTTTTGCCAAAGAATTTTTCAACGATCTCCTGCACTTTTGGAATACGGGTGGAACCACCGACCAGAATAACTTCGTCGATCTGGGAGGCGTTCAATCCGGCATCCTTCAGGGCTGCCTCGCAAGGTTTCAGGCAACGTTCAAATAAATTATCCGCTAACTGTTCGAATTTGCTGCGACTCAGTTTTTTGACGAGGTGTTTAGGTACTCCGTCGATGGCGGTGATATAGGGCAGGTTGATCTCTGTTTCCGAAGAGGAACTGAGTTCAACTTTTGCTTTTTCTGAGGCTTCTTTCAGGCGTTGGAGGGCCATGGGGTCTTTGCGCAGGTCGACTGCTTCTTCTTTTTTGAACTCATCGGCCAGCCAGTCCATGACTACTTTGTCAAAATCATCACCTCCCAGGTGGGTATCACCGTTGGTGGATTTTACTTCAAAAACGCCGTCGCCCAATTCGAGTACGGAAATATCAAAAGTACCTCCACCCAGGTCGAACACGGCCACATAATGGTCTTTTCCGCCTTTATCCAGGCCATAGGCCAGGGCGGCAGCGGTAGGTTCGTTTACAATACGGCGCACATTCAGACCGGCGATCTCACCGGCCTCTTTGGTGGCCTGGCGCTGGGCATCATTAAAGTAAGCCGGGACCGTGATAACGGCTTCGGTCACTTCCTGGCCCAGGTAGTCTTCAGCGGTTTTCTTCATTTTTTGAAGCACCATGGCGCTGATTTCCTGTGGCGTGTATAATCTGCCATCTATGTCAATACGAACGGTATTATTGTCACCTTTTGCCACCTTATAGCTCCAATGGCTGATCTCTTCTGTCACCTCATCAAAGCGGCGACCCATGAAGCGTTTAACGCTCATGATGGTGTTTTGGGGGTTGGTGATAGCCTGGCGTTTAGCCGGATCACCCACTTTACGCTCCCCATTCTTCAGGAAGGCCACGACAGAGGGAGTTGTACGGCGCCCTTCTTCGTTGGCGATCACTACCGGCTCATTGCCTTCCATAACGGCAACGCAACTGTTTGTTGTTCCCAGGTCTATTCCAATAATCTTTCCCATATAATTCTTCTTTTATGATTCAATTTAACTTCTCAATGATAGTGCCACGGGCCGGGAAGGTGAAAAAATGTCATATCTTCATTACCCAATCGACGGATATGGAATGGTTATGGATCATCCTTGGCATCTTACTGATTCTTACAGGTATAGCCGGTAGCCTGCTCCCCCTCCTTCCGGGACCACCCATTGCCTTTGCCGGACTTCTGGTCCAGCAATTCCGCGACCCTGACCCTTTTTCAACCCGTTTTCTGGTGATCTGGGCTGTGGTGGTTGTTATCACCCTGGTTCTGGACTATGTTATCCCGATTTGGGGTACCAAAAAATTTGGAGGCAGTTCGTATGGGGTCTGGGGCTGCACCCTTGGGTTTTTGGCCGCATTTTGGATAGGCCCCTGGGGTGTCATCATTGGGCCTTTTGCCGGGGCCTTTATCGGGGAAATGATCGCTAAAAATGACTCCAAGCATGCTCTCAGGGCAGCCTGGGGTTCATTTGTTGGGTTCCTGTTTGGATCCCTTTTGAAATTAGTTGCCTGTTTTGTGATGTTGTACTATTTGCTGGTTAGCTTGTAGAAAGAGCTTTTTGCTTTTAGTGATTGCCTGTTAGTGCTCAATAATTTATAATCAATAATTAATAATTATTCAGTGAACCTGAAACGCACCCTATTCCTTCTTGTTTCCCTGTTTATCCTGGCCAGTGCCCCGGCGCAAAAAATCATTCCGGATAAACCGCTTTTGTCGCAAACGGATTTCAAATTGGATTCCTTACCCTATTCTGAGATCAATTTACCCATTCAGATTGACCTGAAACCCATTTATCTGATGGCGGAAAAGAATGTGGATACCCTCTTTTCCTCCCCCAACTGGCCGGATGGCTGGGTGGAGAGTGGCTGTGATACCCGTTATAAATACCAGTTTCGGCGGGGGCCCCTTCGGTTGAAAGGGAGCAGCAACCAGCTTGACCTTGATTTTACAGGATACTATAAAATTATTGGGTCTACACGTCTTTGTGTTGGTGGGGCGGTTCTTTCACCCTGGACCAGCCCCTGTCGGTGTGGATTTGCCGAAGGTGACCGTCGTGTGGAAGTTGGGTTTACCAGTAAATTGGCCATCCAATCCAATTATAAATTACTTAATTCAGTGATCCGGAAGGAGCCGGTGGCTGTGGACAAGTGTACGGTGTGTTTTTGGGGACAGGATATCACCGACCAGGTCATGAAGGGAATGGCGAGTGAACTTGATCTTTCCAAGAAAGCCATCACCGATTCATTTGGAGTGGTTGACCTTAAACCTCAGGTACAGCAGTTTTGGAACCAGCTATCAGCCTCCTATAACCTGAACGGGTTAGGTTGGTTAAAAATAAACCCCCAATCCCTGCGGCTGAACCGGTTTGTGATCCGTAATGATTCATTGAATCTGGCACTTGGATTGGTGGCGCGCCCTGTCATTTCTTTTGAGAAACCGGAAGACCAGCCTACCCTGGTACCCAATCTTTCTGCAGCTTCAGTAAAAGGCGGATTTAATATCTTCCTGGATGCGGTACTAAATTATGATTCACTCAGTCAGTTGCTTAATCAACAGATGATCGGGAAGACCTTTGATCTCAATAAAGGGTTGATCAAAAAGAAGATCACCATTAAAGAGTCAAGAATCTATGGAATCGGAAATGAAAAGGTCATCATCAAGGTTACCTTTAGTGGTTCCAACTCGGGTACGGTATATCTGACCGGTAAACCGTTCTTTGATTCGGCCAGTCGTAAACTCGCCATCAGCGACGTGGATTTTGATATCAAGACGCGGGCATTCTTACTCAAAAGTGCGGAATGGTTGTTTAGTAAAAAGATCATTCAATCCATTGAAGAGAATTCACGGTTCGACCTGGGCAGCTATATTGATTCAGCTATGGTGATGGCCAATCAGCAAATCAACCGGGAATGGGTGAAGGGTATTTCCAGCTATGGGCAATTGGACAGGCTCACGATGGTAGGGATCTATCCGCTTTCCGATAAATTAGTGATCCGGAGTAACCTGGGTGGACAATTGGCT
>JANRLV010000132.1:0-32813 GCA_033762195.1 Chitinophagaceae bacterium
GGTCTCTATTTCAGTTGGAGCAATATGGATGAGGTACATGGAGATTTTCAAAAGAAAAATGTGCCACTACTCTCTCCTGGTATTTCTTTGGTTAATCCTGCAATAGTATTGGATTCTATAAAAAAGGTTCACAGCATTGACGCGATTGTATCTATCCAATTGATTGAAATTCTTAGAAAGCCTTTTTACCAAGTTCGGTGTTTAAGTGCCAGTCACAGAGAATCGAATCATAAACATGTAATACAGGAGATGATTCATCTTGCTAATGCAGAAACAGGCAAGCTTCGTGCGGCATTGACAAAGGAAGAAGCAGTTGAAGTGGCCAAAATGAGATTTAACGGGGAACCCAAAGTAAAATCAGTTGACTACTTGACAAGCACAAATGGCCATCATGAATACCGGGGAAACCCTCTGCCAGCCTATGCCATTACCTTTGAGCATCCATCAAAAACGACGGTTTACGTTGCCAGTGAATTAGGAATCATTCAAAAATTCAGAAACAGAAAATGGAGAATATTTGATTTTCTGTGGATGATGCATACGATGGATTATGAGAACAGAGATAATTTTGGTAATATTCTACTTCGTATTTTTTCAATTTTTGGATTGGTGACGGTTCTTAGCGGATTTCTCTTGTTCATTATTAGTGCTAAGTGGAATAGGGGTAGCAAGAAGAGTATTTGATATCCATTTCAGGTTTCAACTCTAATCTGCATCGAGAGTTAATCAACCTAGCTTCTGCTGTCTTGGAAAAGCCCTTTACCATCAAATTATTGCCCTCGCGCCTACTGCCCCTAAGTTTTCACCCCGCCACCCTCTCCACCAACACCTCTCCACCTTCCTTATCAAAGTATGTGCAAGTCATTTCCCCCATCGAAACCACCCATTTTTCCACGCCACATTCAGCGCACATTTTGATGAAAGTGAGGTAGTCTGTCTTGCCTTGTTGATGGGCAAGCAGGCCGGCTTTGAATTCAGGGATGTTGGGGGTGGGGGCAATGGGTAACGGGTCGTATTTGGCGGGGGCCTGGGTGGTAAAGTTGTCTGCTCCGTGGTAGACAACGTGGCCATCGAGTACATGGGTTTCGTAACCGGTAACCCCCAGGGCCTTGATTTCCTGGATGTATTGGGGGAAGTCGGCCCCGGATTTTACCTTGCTGTGGGCGGCTTTGATCTGGTCGATGGTGAACATGGGGTTGGTTTTGGAGTAAAGGTAGGGATTGGTTCTGATGACATTTCCCCGTCTCCCCCGATGTATACCAAACAAACTCCATGAACCGCAAAACCTTGATCCTGACCAGCCTGCTGTTTTTAGTTCTTCTTTCCTGTAAAAAGAAAAAGGAGGATATCGATATTAACGGAGACATCAATAAGTTTGATGGCCGGTATCAAATATCGGGTACGATCGTGGATAAGACAGAACCGCAGATCAGCTCTCCGGGCCCCAAGGAATACCATCTGAAAACCCTCAATGACACAGAAATTGAAATGTTCTCGCCTGATCTGACGATCAGCGGTCACCTGATTTCGCATGGGGGCAGCCTCTCCTATTATGGTAAGTTCTCGGTGATCGTAAAGTTCGACCCGGCTACCAATAAGGCCGTGAGCGTGCGCAATAGCTACGGACAACCCTCGGATAATGGCCGCTCAGCCGAATTGGACCCTTCCGGAGTCAATACCTGGGACCCGGTAACAAAAAACATTAAAATAAAATACTGGATGAATGAGACGGGTGTAACGGGTCACAAGACTTCCTTTGATGAAACATGGACCTATATCGGGCCCAGATAACAGCGGCAGGCTCTTTTAATAGCTCACCTCCATCCCCCGCAGTAAAAACACATCGCTCTTATTATCACTAAACTCGCCCTTGTACCTGCCAATGGTGAAGAAATTATACCGGGCAGTGGGCAGGAAAACGCTGGGCAGATCGGCGATCAGCTTGTTATTATCGGTTACAGTAAGGCCATTTCCTTTGCGCGTGATGCGTATTCGGTGATCGTTCTTTTCGCGGAAGAAATCGGGGAGGACAATGCGTTTGTCGAACTGGAGAAACCCGGCCTTGTTATAGGAATACACCGTAAGCGTACCCCCACCATTCCACCAGGGATCAAACCAGATGAGTACACGGCTATAGCTATTACCATATCCGGGATAGATTCCCCAGTCGGACGGATTATTGGTAAAAGGCTTGTATTTTTCCTGTACCTGATCATAGGCCAGATCACTAAGGCATATCTGAAGCAAACCGCTGTTGTACGCTATATCGGCATTCCACCTGACCTGAAAGCTCAACGAAAAGGAATCCCTGATCTCCTGATTGTACTGACGGGGATTCCACTCACCATCCTGGGTAAGGGCCAGCCATGACTCCTTCTCAAATTCGCGAATGGACACACCAGTCGGACCTTCCCAACCGGGGGGAAAACTACCTGAGACTGACTGCCGAAAATCAGAAATGGGTAGTGATCTGGATTTGGGTTGAGACCGGGTGAGAGGTTTGCTCTCTCCAAAGGAAGCGGAGAGGGTATTGGCGGCAACAGTCTTTGGAGGAACAGCACCCGTTAGGCGATAAAGCACATTAAGATTAAAATCCTTGAAAAGGCGATCCATGAAATTCTTCTTGGGCAGATCGCTATCCTGCCGCCGGATATATAAAATAAGACATTGAGCCTGATCGCGGGGTTTGGTCTTGTCAAAAAAACCGGGATCATCCACCCAAACGGGATAGCCGGTTTCAGCAGGAGCATCCAGTTTCTCGGGTAAGAAAAAATGGGAATTCACGGATTCGACACAGGCTTCGATATCCAGGTCTTTGCGGGCAAGAGCCGCCGTAAACCACGCCTGAAGGGTGTTGATTTCTTTTTTATACCCATCCAGGTATTCCTGGTTCTTGCGGATGATATCGGGCCAGTAGTTTTGTTCTTTTTTTTCGGTAGCAGATAAGCCATCATATTTTTTCTGATCCTCTCGCACGAGTTTTTCAAACTTTTCAATCTGCTCCTTTATTCTTTTCTCATGATGAAGTTTGTAACTCGTAAAAAGCTCGCGGCGACTGAGCTTACGAAGAGGAATCTCTTTTTTTGGGGAAAAATAATAACCCTGCATTTCGTATGACCCGGGTCTGTACTTAGTATAAATGATTCGGTTCCCCGCAGCATCGGTTTCAATCTTGATATGTGTCACCAACATACGCGAAGGGTATTTGTGAAAATCAAATCCCACCATACCCGGCAAGGGAAACAATTGCCCTTGGAGGCTATTGGCCACCATGTAGACCCAGGCGCCGGTTTCTCCTTCGGGTTGGATCTTCCCACTGCTGCGGAGACATTCATATTTTTTCAACAATAAATAATACTCATAGTACGCAGGACTGGGAGAATGGTGAAAGGTGCTCTGACTGCCAAAGGCAATACTGAATCTTACCTCGAGCCCCGTACCGGCCTTGGGAAAAACGCGCTTTAATTCTGTACGAATTGACTCGCCCTGAGTCCATTGTTTACCAAAACCCGCTTGCTGCCAAATCCATTTCCCGGGAACCTGATTCAAATCGGTCTGCGTACAGTTGACCTGCGCCGAAAGCGATCCTTGCACGATCAGGAAAATAAAAAGGAGCCAATTTGTTTTTGAATAGCTGCGCATGCGTATAGGTTGATGAACGAATTACTTTGATTTATACATGGTGTAGACCAATGGGGTATAATCACTATCGGTAAGCTGCAGGAGCAAACCGCCCTTTACCGCGATAAACTGCGCCAGGAATTTTTTTGTCTTTCCACTCACGCGGTTACTGGCATGCAGCTCCCAATCCGAAGCCTGAAATTTACCAGCGTAATTGATGCCATTGAACTGGGTACTCCCGTTTTGGGTATTGGCGCTATTGTGCGTGCTTTGGTAATTACCACCTGTTTTGAACACAAACTCGTCACTGGTGGACAATGCACTCATGCCGGCATAGTTCCCTGTATAGGCATTGTAGTACTCCACGCCACCACCGCCGTTTTTGGTCCACGTACCTATGATATCTGATTCAGTGATGGCAAATTTGTTATAGCCTAACATCTTATTGAGGTCATTGGGATGGGGAAACAATTGCTGATAGGCGGATTGGTTTTGGCTGATGGCCATCACTACCTGAGCACCGCCTTCATAGATCACTTTAATGGCCACATGACAGGATTGCCCGGTTTGTTTGTCAACCCCGGTTCCTTGCATAAAATAGATCACCGGATATTCCACCCCACTCCAGCGTTCGGCCTGGGCAATATTGAATTGGGGCAAAACCCATTGGTTCCAATAAAAAGTAGAGGGCTCCTGTGTATTGGACCGGATTTTTTCCAAACCATCATCGGCATAGTATAAACGAATCTCCACACCGGGGCGGGTGACCTTTACATAATCTGTCGTGGGTGTGGAAGTCCAACCATCATCAAAATTGGTGGTGGGTTTACTCAGGGCAAAAGGAGAGGTGAAAGAGTTGTTCATCACCGGTTGCTCTTGCATTTGGCCCTGGCCCTGCATTTGTTCCTGTCCCTGGCCTTGTTGTTGCTCCTGGATCTGCCCTTGCATTTGTCCCTGCGGATCTTGCTCCTGTTGATAAATGATGGGTGTTTCCTGTTGCTGCATACCCGGCTGCTGGGTCTGCTGCGAAAAATTCATATTGGCAGGTGGCTGTGTGGCTTCTGCAAAGTAGAGTGTGGTTTCTTTTTTGGCAAAAAAGAGATAGGCCAACACGTATTGGTTATTGCGGTAGAGCCAGTAATAATCTTTGGTACTGCAAGGCGTAACGGCCCAACCGGCTTCGGTCAATTGTTGTTGTATAAGACTGAGTCCGGGGCCTCCGGATTTTTCCGGGGGCATGGTGAGTATCTCGGCGGATTTCAATTTGGTCTGATAGGTTTTACTCTCTATTTCCATCAGGGATTTACTGAGGGTAATGCTAAGACCTCGCTTATCCAATTTGGCGGTTGCCGGTAAAGGAATTCCGGTAAGCGGGGATTGGGTGACCGGCACTACATTTTTCTGCGCCCCGACCGATAAGGTAAAGAGGAGGAATCCGGCAAAGAGCATTTTTTTCATGGTCAATAGTTAAGGGTCATTTTTTAGCAAGCAACCGCCCGTTTATTTCTGGGAAGTAAACAGGCGGTTGCTGATTTATTGGTGCATGGATTCAGGTTAATTGGCCCGGTAAGTGGATGTAGTTGGGGTGAACTTTCCATCCAGGTAACATTCGAGTACGCGTGGATTATCGTGTAACATACCGGTTGTATTTTTCAAGGTAATGGGACGGCTGCCATTCAGGAGCGGATTGGGGTGAGGGGTACCGTTTTGATCCACAAAGAAGAGTTTGAGTTTTACTTCTCCAATTGACCAGGCATCACGACCGAGTACAATTTGTGTAGGCCAGAAATAAAACCGGAGCCGGAGTCCACCTGCCTGACTGATATTATTCATCAGCAGGTCGTCTTCCACGCTATGCGGATGTCTGACCAGTCCAACGCTGACGGGCTGATTGGCGGCAAATTCAGAAGCTGTATTGGGAGCGCCCTGTTCAAACAGGATACGACCATTGCCGCTGTACAATCCCAGGCTTACTTGAGATTTGGCATCTTTGTTATCCTCCCCGGTTTGAATTTCTACCTGTACCTGACTGAGCCGATATTGAAGGTTATCGGGGGTGCTGATCCGTTCGGTGATCTCGTCGGTGGCGCTTACGGTGGAAATGGTATTTCCATCCATATCACCGAGCCGGTAGGATATGGGTTGGGCATGTTGGAAAGTGCAGGAAGCTAAGAGGGTACGGATCTCTTCTTCCAGTTTATCTTTTGAAATCGTAGTCAGGTTCAGCGGTCCGCCAATGATATAGGCGTTGACCGTTTCGTTTTTGACCTTGGTTTTATTGATGAACTCGGTACCGGCATCGGCTTTGAATGTGCCTTCGTAGTTGGCCTTAAAGTTGACGATGTCTTTGCGGTCTTCGAGAATGATCTCCACATTGGCCAGGATACGTGTGCCATAGTCCACTTCTTTTACATACACTTTATTGGGTGTGTTATCCGGGCTGGCAAAAAATCCATTGGCCGGTTTTTCGGCTTTGATGGTGAACATTTTTTTCACGGCATCAATGGTAAGGTAAACTCGATTTTTGTTTTGGGCCAGGTTATAGCTTCCATTGGCGCTAAAGCCACCATAGCTACCTCCGGCGGTTACTTTAAGGGTGAGTTCGGCTTCGGAGTTGCTGGAGAAAGATTGGAAAATAATATTCGATCCACCCGAGGATTCATAGATGCTGTTGCGGATGGCGCCGATATTTTGTCCGCCATTTCCCTGATAGATTTCATAGGCCGCGGGAGCATTGATCGTTACCCCACCGGTAGCGCCGGGTTTCAGGGTATTGTCGGTATAGATGCGGATCGGGTTGCGGTTGCCAGTGATCTCATTCAGTGATCCACCTACAAAGTCTTCAAAGCGATAGACAGCACCCGGAACAATATTGATGGAATTGTTCTGGCTGGCATTCATGAATGATTTGCTTTCAGCCGTGATGCGTACTTTTTTTACTTCGGTTGTCCATCCGTCTTTTTGTTCGGGGGGCAATTGTTGGATGGTGTTTTTATTCATCACAAAATCTTGTCCAAGCGAAGGATTGCGGTTCATTTGTACGGATATTTTCCGGCCATCGTTCAGGCGGATCTCTTTTACTGTATTCAGATAGGGACTTGCGGTATTTGTATTCGAAGGAATTACGTTATTCAGATTTTTTGCCGGACGACCTGTGTTGGAGATGTTCCGCACATTGCGATTTCCAGGCGTTGATGCTTTTGTGATCAGATTGGCGTTGTTGGCAAGGGGAGAATTGGCAGGTTTGCCGGTCATGACCCAGCGACCACCACCGCTGGTATTGGTGCCGCTTCCCCAGGTACCACGCAGGGTACCGCTACCATCTACGGCGCCTCCTACCGAATAGGTACCACCGGTGGTATATGAATAGGTAGCACTAAACTGGCTGGGGTTTCCGGTATAGGTGCCATTGGCTATGACCTGGTCGGCACTGCTGTACAACTGGAAGCTTCCATCAGCATTGAACATAAAGGAATAATAGCTGGAACCTTCCTGGCTGCCGCTACCATAGGTGCCTGTCCAGCGACCCATAAGTCCCGAGGTATTGGAGGCAGGTGTCGCATTCATGTTAACGGGCATGGAGCCGGAGCGGCTCATGACCCAACGGCCACCACCGCTGGTATTGGTACCACTTCCCCAGGAGCCACGCATAACCGTGGAGCTCTCCAGTGTGCCTCCAACAGAGTAGGAGCCACCGCCGTTGTAGGTATAGGTGGCACTGAACTGGTTGCCATTTGCCTGGTAACTACCCGAAGCGATGACCTGGTTGGCATTGTTGTACAACTGGAAACTGCCATCGGCATTAAACATAAAGGAGTAATAGCTGGATCCTTCATTGGTTCCACTGCCGTAGGTGCCTACCCAGCGACCGGTAAAGGAATCCTGGGCCAGCAAGGTTGCGCCCAAGCCCAGTACCAGGAAAAGAAATAAGGTTATCTTTTTCATGTGTCTGATTTTAGCTGTAATTGTTTTAATTTTTTTTGATTGGAATGAGACACAAAACTTCATTTTTTCTAAGGCGAAGACAATCCCCTGAAGGCCTGTTTTTGCTATCCCCTGAACAGGGGATTTTGGGTAAAAACTTGGAGAGGACAGCGAAGAAGCCCTATTTTAGTGAGAGATATACCACTCATGCCTATTCATCGCCATTTACTCATACTCGTTTGTTTCACCATGCTTTTTGTTTTTTCCGCTGAGGCTCAGTCGGAGGAAAAGGAGAAGCTCAGGATGGCCATACAGACAGCACCCGAGGATACGCTCAAAGTATTTACCTATTATTCCTATGGTGAGTTCTTTGAACTCGATGCTCCCGATTCGGCGGATTTCTATTACCAGAAAGGATTAGCGCTGGCAAAAAAGTTAAACTCCATTAAAGGACAGTTATCCTATGCCAGTTATGCCATTGTTTTATTGAACAACAAAGGAAAATACCTGGAGGCCTTGGAGCTGACAAAGGAGGCTGCCTCACTTGCGGAGCAATATGGGTATAAACGGGACCTTACCATCACCTACATCAATATTGCCAATGAATGGCAGTATTTGGGAGATATCCAGTCGGCAGCGGACTATTACCTGAAAGCCGCGGGGCTTTCTGCTGAAATTGGCGAGAAACGATTTGAACGCGTATCGCTGAATAACCTGGCCTCTGTGTTCATTGAATTAAAGGAAAATGAAAAAGTTATTTCCTATGCCAGGCAGGCATTGCAGATTGCGCGCGAGTTAAAAGACGAATATGCCATTGCTTCCTGTCTTATCAATTTAGGTGTGGGGAAAACCAGCAAGGGTGACTATGATTCGGCCATTCGTGATTTTCAGCAAGTATATGATATAGGGGTAAAAACGGATGATTATATTTTAATGCTGGATGGGCTGAATGGTTTGGCGGATGTGTATGCCGCTCGCAGGGACCTGAAGCAGGGTGTTCGGTATTACAGGCAGACCCTGGTGTTGGCGCGTGAAAAAGAAGCGGCGGGATATGAGATGGCGGCGCAGGCCGGGCTTTCTTATGTGTACAAGGACTTGAACCTGCCTGACTCTGCCATCAATGCCGTTCGGTCAGCCATTTCATTGGGAAAAGAAATGGGTGCCGGGTTGGAATTAAAGAACTACTACTTGTTGGCTTCTGAGTTATACGAAAGCCGGGGCGATCTGGCACAGGCACTTTCTTTTCGGAAGCAGTATGAAGTGCTCAATGATTCATTGCTTGGGGAAAAAAGCAAGACCAGTGTGCAGTTGGCCGAAGCCAAGTATCAAACAGAAAAGAAAGAGCAGCAGTTGCAGCTTCAGCACGCGCAGATCCGGCAAAAGAATACCGTGAATGCCATCTTTATTGGAAGCACGGTGGCTTTATTGCTGATCCTCTTTCTGATCTGGCGTACGTATGCTCAACGTCGTCGCTTACAGGAACAGAAGATCGATCAACTTGAAAAAGAGAAACTATTATTTGCTACACAATCCCTCCTGAAAGGGCAGGAAGCCGAGCGAAACCGGTTGGCCAAAGACCTGCATGATGGTTTGGGAGGATTGTTAAGCGGTGTTAAACTTCAATTAGGCGCTATGAAAGGAAACCTTATTCTATCCGAAGAAATGGGGCGCAGTTTTAACCTGGCCCTGGTAAAGCTCGATGAATCCATTAATGAAATGCGAAGGGTGGCGCATAACATGATGCCCGAGGCCCTGCTCAAACTGGGTTTACAACAGGCCTTGCAGGATTACTGTGAAGGGTTATCTGCTTCCCAGGAATTTACCATCAATGGGGAGTTTCACGGGTTGGAGAAAAGAATGGATGCTTCCACCGAGATCGTGGTGTACCGTATTGTGCAGGAATTGCTCAATAATGCGGTAAAGCATGCCGGAGCCACTCGTATATTGGCCCAGGTGATGCGTCATGATGCAAACCTGACCATTACGGTGGAAGACAATGGCCAGGGTTTTGACCCCACACAGACCAGGACAGGTGCAGGTATGACGAATATTCGGTCCCGGGTGGATTATCTCAAGGGGCAGATGGATATACAAACCTCCCCAGGCAAGGGCACATCCGTACACATTGACTGTATAATTGAAGACCATGGATAAAATAAATGTACTGGTAGTTGATGACCACCCGATGGTGCTGGAAGGAATGCGATCCATGCTGTCTCAGATTTCTTTTGTAAACCTGAAAGGGACGGTACAGACGGCCTTTGATGCGATGGCCAAACTTAAACTGGAAACGGTGGATATTGTCATTACCGATATCAATATGCCCGAGGTCAGTGGTATTGAGTTGGCGTTGAAGATCCGGAAAGAGTTTCCATTGGTAAAAGTGATCGCTATGAGTACATTCAAAGAGCGGAGTTATATCTCTCAAATGATCCAGAATGGGGCTTCGGGGTATTTGGTAAAGAGCGCTTCCCGCGAAGAGATTGAAGAAGCCATTCTTTCCGTGCATGAAGGCAAGTTGTACATGAGTTTGGATATAAACCTGTCTGCTGCCGACAAGCAGGAAATGAATAATTTACCCGTGCTCAGCAGCCGGGAAAAGGAAGTGCTCGTATTGATCGCCGATGGACTAACCAATCCCCAGATTGCCTCCAAGTTGTTTATCAGTTTACATACGGTGGACAGTCACCGGAAAAACCTTCTTACCAAGTTTCAGGTAAATAATACAGCGGGATTGATCAAGCTGGCGGCAAAGTTTAATATGATTTGAGGGGTGACAGGCCATTGTGATAGAAAATACTAAGCGATGAACAGCCAAACGAACTCAAATCTAACTTGGCTCCATTTTGTATGATAATGTTAGAGGGAGGATAGCCGTCTCTAATTAACTTTTAAAATACTTAGGGTCTGAGAATCCGTGTTGGTTGTTGACTTTATAACCAATTGGTAAACGCCTGGCGCAAAGCTGGAGATCCCGTTGATTCTAATGACATGTGCTCCTGCCGGTAAGGGAGAATGATATGTTCAGATGGTCAATCCGTTTGCTCCGACCAGTTGCATCGATAAGACCGTATTTTCCGGGAGTTCGATTTTTACATCTGCATATTCACGGATCGGATTTGGCGTTTGAAAGGCATTGGTGTTTGAGCACCAGCCAAAATCAGTAAAGTAAATGGATGTTCCGCTCGTGATATTTTTCAATAAGATAAAACTGAAATCATCATTCGACGAAGGTCCGTTTACTGTATTATCATCGGCGTTATAACCGGTAAAGGCTATATCGCCAGCGGCCAGGGTGGTTTGTGCATTTGCTGTAAGATGAAAGCCGAGAAGAATAAAAAGTACTGCTTTTTTAATGTCGAATTGAATCATAGTATAAGGTGCTGGTGCACGATTCAAACGGAGGTTCTGGCATTTTATTTCTGCATTAATTGAATAGATTTTTAACTTTTAGTATTTGCTTATCCGTTAGTAAATAATACACTTACTAAATGAAATTGTTCTTTATAAAATAATTCTATATAAGTTTTATGAAATATATTAAGTTGGATATGGATGGCGGGTTGTTGGAAGTTTCAGTATGGGTAGTAGCCGAGTGAAATAATTATGGATTTGCCTGAAATTGGTAAGATTGCGTCCAGCGGCTTTTTATAAAAAATGGCCATTAGAGAAAAAATTGAAAAATAGTAGTAAATTTTCTACTTTAAGGTAGAAAAAACGCTACCTTTGAACTCAAAATTGGCCAGAGATGAAGAGTTCGGAATTGCATCGAAAGATCAGGAAGAATGGTTGGAAGTTTTTAAAGGCAGAAGGGAGCCATTATATATACGAAAAGAATGGCAAGCGATATCCGGTGCCATTCCATGGTGCAAGGGAAATCGGAGAAGGGCTACGTAAGAAAATTGTAAAAGAAATGGGGTTGAAATAAAACTCCTTTATAGAAGTCATTTTAATTAAGCTGTATAGATCACGCAAATTGTCTGATATGAAACTTGTCAAAATCATCATTGAGAAAAGCGCTGACCACTTTACCGCATATGCCGATAATGTGGAGGGTATTTATGCTGCAGGAGCCAGTGTTGCAGAAGTAAAGCAATCGGTAGAAGATGCAATAAGGCTCTTGGTGAAATACAATGATGCCGAAAATATTCCCTCCACCTTAAAAGGGAAATTTGAGTTGGTATACAAATTCGATATTCAAAGTCTGTTGTCCTATTATAAGAAAATATTGACTAATTCAGGTCTTGAAAAGATGACTGGTATTAACCAAAAGCAAATCCAGCATTATGCCTCCGGGCTGAAAGATCCCAGGCCAGCACAAACTAAGAAAATTGAAAACGCCTTACATAGTCTTGGAAGAGAGTTGCTGGCGGTTCAGTTATAAAGATTAAAACAAGAAACCCGGAAAAGATAGCCGAGCTTTCTGCTCACCTGCTGCCCCGAGGCTTCGGGGTTGAACCAGCGACATTAGATTAAAACAAAAAACCCCGGCTTTCGCCGAGGCTTCTTGCTCCCCCTGCTGGATCCCGTATGAACGGGACAGGCTTTGAACCAGCGACTCCCGGATTGCCCGGGACAGGCCTCTGATTAATCCCGCAAGTGCGGGACTCTAACCAACTGAGCCAGCTCGCCAGTGGGTATAAATGCGGGTGAGATTAATTTTTCAATTAGTTTTCTGCTTTTTTGCCTTTTAATGTATCGTTCTAAATGAATTGCTTTTTTTTCCTCTGTCCCGCATGAAAATACTGCTGCTAATTTCCAAGGCCTGAATTTTGAGGTATACGTATTAAAATAAAAAACCCGGCAACGATGGCCGGGCTTTCTGCTCCCCCTGCTGGACTTGAACCAGCGACCCTCTGATTAACAGTCAGATGCTCTAACCAACTGAGCTAAGGAGGAGTATATGTTTCAGCTTTTTATCGCTGTCTGAACCAGCGTTCCTCTGATTAATCCCGCAAGTGCGGGACTCTAACCAACTGAGCTAAGGAGGAGTATATGTTTCAGCTTTTTATCGCTGTCTGAACCAGCGTTCCTCCGATTAATCCCGCAAGTGCGGGACTCTAACCAACTGAGCTAAGGAGGAGTATGAACCGTTAGCTTTTAGTGCTTAGCTATTAGCCAAGGCTAAAAGCCCTTACGGGGCAGCAAAACTAAGGCTTTTCGTGTTATCGAACAAGTTCAAATTCACTGATTTTACCCAAAAATCTTCCAAAAACCACTGGGGCTTTCCAGGGCAATATAGACCCCGCCTTCGCGGAGTTCGACGGGCCAGTGCTTGAGAAAATAGCCTTCGCCGGAGACGTTTCGGCCGGTTTCGAGACTGAATTTAAAGCGGTGAAGGGGGCAGACGATATTTCCCTTGGTATCAATATATCCCCCGGCCAGGGGGGCGGCAGCATGGGGACATTTATGGGAACAAGCAAAAAGCCGGTCCTCAAACCGGGCAATGCAAAGCTTACGGTCACCGACCTGGACCTCGGCGAGACCTTCATCATTGAAGTTGAGCTCGTTGGGGTGCTCAGCGATCTTTGTCCAATTGAGGCTCATGGTTTTTAAATGGGATTACACGGAAAACGCTGATTTCACGGAATTTCTCGCGGCGTTCGCAAAGAGAAGGGCGGACGCTGCGGCAAGCTTTTTTTCGAAATTTAATTTAACAGCAAATCCGCGCCATCCTATTAATCCTGGTTATCAGTAATTAAACTCTGTCTTATACGGATACCGCACCCGGTACAACTCCCTCACCTTCTCTAAAATACTATTCCGCAATCCTTCTATGTTTCGCTTTTCGGTGGCAGCCACAAAAACCGCATTACCATCGGTAGCATTCTGCCAGCGGTCTTCGAGGTCTTCGAGGATCTCCTTTTTGGTGCTCTCCTCCAGCCAGGGGTCAAAGGTCTGTGACTCGTACCGGTCCATTTTATTAAAAATGGTGAGGGTGGGTTTATCAAATGCACCGATCTCCTGCAGGGTTTTGTTCACCACCCCGATCTGGTCTTCGTAATTGGGGTGGGATATATCTACCACATGCAAAAGAATATCCGCTTCGCGTACCTCATCCAAAGTGCTTTTGAAACTCTCTACCAGGTGGTGGGGGAGTTTGCGAATGAAACCTACGGTATCACTGAGCAGGAAGGGGGTGGTTTCAAAAACGATCTTACGCGTGGTGGTATCGAGGGTGGCAAAGAGTTTATTCTCGGCAAAGACCTCACTCTTGGCCAATATATTCATGATGGTGGACTTGCCCACGTTGGTATATCCTACCAGGGCCACGCGAATGAATTCACCCCGGTCCTTACGTTGGGTAAAGGCCTGTTTGTCGATCTCCGCGAGTTTCTTGCGCAACAGCGAGATCTTATTGCGTACGATACGACGGTCAGTTTCGATCTCCGTTTCACCCGGACCTCTGGTACCGATACCCCCACCAAGACGTTCCAGGTGTTTCCACATACCCCGCAGGCGAGGTAAAATGTACTGGTATTGGGCCAGCTCTACCTGGGCACGGGCCTGGGCGGTCTTGGCCCGGTGGGCGAAAATATCAAGTATAAGATCCGACCGGTCGATGGTTTTGATGCCGGTCTCTTTTTCGATGGTATTGATCTGTGCCCCGCTGAGTTCATCATCAAAGATGAGGATGCCTACTTTTTTACCGAGGCAATATTCTTTGATCTCCTGCAACTTTCCCTTGCCGACAAAGGTGCGGCTATCCGGGTGCGCGAGTTTTTGGGTAAAACGCTTGAGGGTCTGGGCACCAGCGGTCAGGGCCAGAAAAGCAAGTTCATCGAGGTATTCGGTAACCTGTTGTTCGGTCTGGTCTTTTTGTATGAGGCCAACTAGAACGGCGTATTCTTCGGAGGGTAGCGTGGTCTTCTTCTCTAACATAGGAGGCAAAGATAGACCAGGATTGGGGATTTGGGGGGGTGGAATACAGATGACAGATGATGGATGACGGATGACAGATGACTGAGCTTCGGATCCCGAGGCATCGGGAGGAAGTCGGAATTCTGAAGTCCAGACCTTTTTCCTCGGTCAACTGTCATCAGTCATCCGTCATCACTGTCCCTTACAACCCCGAAATACAAATACCCACTGCCCAAGGGCGTACCGTGGGTCCGAGGCCTTCTTTGATCAATGGCCCGAGTTGATAGGTGCCATAGAGGGAAAAGGCGCCAGTACCTACCCGCAGGGTAGCGGCTAATCGGTTCTTATTGAAGAAGTCTTTTTTCTTGATCTTTTCGGTATAGTCGTTCAGGGTCTGGCCGCTGCTGTTGACGAAGATTTTGCCTTTGGTATGGGCATCCATCAGGGTTCCGACTTTGAGACCCAGGGCCATTTTGAAGCTTTTCTTGTTATTGGTGGGGTCGGAGGTAAAGCGTAGTTCGACCGGGGCTTCAAGGAAAGTGGTATTCAGCCGGTATTTCTTGAAGTGGTTGGTATCGCTTACATCCTGAAAACGCAGGGTAGAGGTAGCGTCTTTTATCCCTATATAGGTATCCTGGAAACTGATGCTTTCAGAGCCAAAACCCACACCCATGCCCACCGAGAAACGGGGATCGGTTTTAAAAGGAAAATCAAACATGAAGTACATGTTGAAGTTCTTAGATAATCCTTTGATATTCAAGCTATCTGGAGCACCCGACCAGCCAGCGGTCCCGATCTGGAACATGAAATGGTCATTGGTACGGCCGGCGAGGCTTACTTTGCTCCAATCGGTTTTGGGAGATTTGGATACGGTGCTGTCCTGGGCTAAGGCAGCCAGTTGGAAGGAGGTCAAAAGGGCTGCCACAAAAAGTTTCTTCATAACTATACTTGAATAGCGCAAATGTATTGGGAAGGGGGTTAATAAAAGGTTAAACAAGGGGGCAAAGGTAGGCAGAGTACCCGAAATTTTAAAGTAAAGGGAAATTATATATATTTACCCGCAACCTTATTCTAAAGCAAAAATTACCTGCTTGGCAAAGAGAATATCTAGTGACTGGCATATTTGGGTCAGTTTGGTTTTTTTAGTGTTGAGTTTTGTCTTTTTACGGACTTCCCTACCTTCTTTTTTGGTGCTTACCTTATTGGTACTGGTCAATCTTTATACCATTAGTTTTACGTTCATCGCCGCCGTTGTTTCAGACGGCAAGTCCTGGTTCAAAGGCGATGCGGTTAACTACCTCCCAACACGTGTGGAAGGGTTTGTGATTTTCGCCTTCCTGCTTTTTGCCGCTGCATTTTTATTCGCCGATATATACCTTACACATACGGATGGATTCAAAGACCCGTTACAGGGGGAGTTAGATGCTTTATACTACAGTTTTATGACCATTTCCACCATGGGTGTGGAAGGCATTGCTCCACAAACATCTGAATTAAAGCGATGGGTGATGTTTGAGGTCATTACCTCCCTTAATTTCTTCCTGGGCGCATTTGCCTTGCTCGTATCCAGGATTACAAATTTTTAATTCCATTTTTTAAGACCGGTAAAGATGAAACTTTCAGACTACAAGAGTACGTGGGATGATTTAGAGATCACCGAATTCAACCTTCAAGACCTGACGGGATTGACCAGGGAACAATGGTTATGTTTAACAGGCTTTTTTGGCAACCCCAAGATTAAGGAGCATCCTTTCAATGAAAGTAGTATGCAAATTGGTGGCATTTATCCCGAATTAGCGATTGGATGTAAAGATCCTGTCCTGCTCATCAGTTTTGATATAAAGAACAGAACGATCGAGAATATTGAGATTTTGTTAGAGAAAACGGATCAGGGAAAAAAACTGGGTTTGCATGCCCATATGTTCCAAATTGAAAAAGCCCGTGCAGTGGGATTTAAATCTATCTCCCTGGTGGCTGCCGGAAGTGGGCAGGAAAAGGATGATATTTTCGGAGGGTATAATGTCTGGGGAAAATTGGGGTATACCATGCAGTCGGATTCTCAAAGCGAATTTTTGGAGAAAATGAAAAGAGAAGGAAAAGAGTTTGAATGTCTGCACGAAATCGTATTGGACGAAGAACACAAATCGTATTGGAAAGAGAACGGTATTTCGTGGGATGGGGAGTTTGATTTAAATCCTCAATCACACAATCATCGTTTGTTGAAACTTTATTTATTTACCAAAGACAAAAGAAATAGTGGAGTAAGACTGAACCGGGTCAGGTCGTGGATGAAAAACAAATTAGGAAGACAATAGATTTTTAGCAGATGATTGTCGAAGTGCCATTAACCTTCTTTTTTCCAGGCGTAGCTCCTCAAGGGTCATTTTTTTATACGGGTGCATGAATCGTTTTACAACCTTATTGGGTGCTTCCTCATACGCTACGTCGTATCCCTTTTCAATAATTTTTGAAATGATCGAGATTAAACGAGCGGTTTGCAAATGACTGTTAACCGTTTTACTTGATTTTCCTTTAAAGAAACTCATAACGTAGTTGTTCTCCGTATTTGGCTCAACTTCCTGTTTTGCTTTCTTTGCCGCTACCTTGAGGTTGATTGATGGACTGGAATCTTCATGGTAAGCGGGAGCATTGGACATTATGGGCAAAATAAACAGGTCCTTCAGATTGACATTTTTCCTGGTAACCTTGAAATTTTTCCGCCGCCTGATTTGGTACCTGCGGTTGTTTTGCCTTATGGTAATCGCATTGAACTCCATAATAAATAGAACACGCTAACAGGATAATTGATTAATGGTTAAATACTAAATATTCTTAAAAATAACAGGTTCTTTAAGCATTTTTAAATTTGTCGACTCTTGATTATTAACTACTTATTAAGGTCTGTGGAAAAGCCATGCATTCCTTTTCCGTTCCTTTTTCTTACTTTAATTCTATACGCCGGAGACCCTGAGAATGGCATATATATCTTGGTGTAATACAATATAAACCTTTTTCTTATCAGGGTCAAATCCTGCCTCTGAAGACCAGAAAAATGACGTATTTCTGATTAATAACGAGGAGAATGTCAAAAATTGTCTAATTGGTTTGGGATGAAAAAATTTAACGCCTTCTTTACGCTGGTTTTCCTTTTTTTATGTGGGCAAACAGAACCTGTTCATGCGCAGAAAAACCTCCATGTCGAGTCCATTCCAGTTGAATTGATCTGGGAAAACACCCCCGTTTCCTATTCCTACACAAACGGGATTCTGTCCATTCAGGCAGGCCCCAAAACAGATATGTTCCGGGACCCGCAGGCGACCTATAACACAGACAATGCACCCAAATTGCTGTTCACAGCCGATTCAAATTTTGTGTTCAGGGTGGCGATTGAACATGGATTCAAAAGCAAATGGGACGGCGGGGCTATTGTCATCAAAAGCGACAGCCTGAATTGGGTGAAGTTTTGTTATGAAAAAGATTATCTCGGTGCCCATCGGGTGGTTTCGGTTGTGACCCGCAATATCTCTGATGATTGTAATTCGGTTTCTTTTTCTTCGAATAAAGTTTATTACAAAGTCGCCAAATCAGGTCCGGCGATCACGTTGTATTGTTCGGGGGATAACAAGGACTGGTTACTGGTTCGCCATTTTCAATTGAATACACCGGGCCCTGTTCAATTAGGCTTATTGGCGCAATCACCCGATGGCCCGGGTACAGAGGTCAGGTTTTCGGAGATCAAATATGAGGCAATAAAGATCAAGGATCCTTATGCCGGGCAGTAAATTCAGTATTTCCCCAAAGGCAATTACACACCCTTGTGATCAATACTCAATACATTGACCAGTTTCCATTTCCCTTCCTTTAATAACCAGGTGTGAATGTACTTGGCCGTGCCGGTACGTACCTCGGGTTTCCCGGGTTCTTTAAAATAAAAATCGTGCTGGCCAGACTGGATCAATCCATATAACACATTATTGTTATAGAGGGGATATACTTCAAGGGAACCATCCACTCTTTTACGCAGGGGTTTGCCATTGGGGTTGCCACAAATATTCTTTTTAGTGGCCTCAAAGAAACCTTTATAATCCTGTGCCCCGGCCACATCGTGGAGAAACACCAGACCGGTATCCAACACTTGCTCAAGGGCTTTGTAGTTGCATTTATTAAAACCTTCTTCAAACACCAGGCTGTCGAGGCGCAGGATGGTCTGGTAGTTTTCGCTACCGGGCTTTTCCTGGGCCAGTGTAAAGAGTGGCAGGAACAGAAAGAGGACGAGGATCTTCATGTGGCTGGTTGTTTGTCGTGGATGAACGGAGATAAACCGGGTGCAAGTTATTACTTATGTGAACGCAATAACCAATAACCGATTTTCCTCTTTTAGTTCCAATAAGTGCCATCCAAACCTACCACTGTTCCCATCCAAAGCGCTATTAAAAACACAATAAGACTGAGGACAATGGCCAACACCATATACCACCCCCCTTTCTTGCGAATCGGTTCAAGAAAATAGGAGAAACCTGAGCCAAAGGCGGCAGCAATGGGCACAACGATCAGGGGCCGGAGCATCCAGTATTTGCCCCAGGCGGGGTCGGCATCATCGGCTGTAAATAGTAATAAACCTATTAGAATCAACCCGATGACGGCACCGGGAATCATACGTTTTATCAACGAAGGATAGTGGATATTGTCCAGCAGCGATTTGTTTTTAGCGTTCATATGCATTGTATTTAGGATATTTAAAAGTACTTTGTAGTACAAAGTAAATCAATTTTTGGTACATTGCAAATGAAAGTCGGGTGATTTTTTTAAAGCTTAGGGGTTTTCGGCGTCATGCTTCAATTCTTCCAGGCTGGTACGCATACCCTTGGCCAGGGTTTTCTGGAAAAAGCCTTTCAGGAGTTTAGGGAGGAAACCCTCCAGGGATTCTTCCACCCGGAGTTTGGTTTGTCCGCCAAGATCAGCGAAATACCAATTATGTACCGCGCTGGTGCCAATGGCTTTGCCGGTCCAACCAAACTCGCGGTATTGTCTTATCGTATGGATCTGGGAGGTGAGGGAGGTTCCTGCGGCCTTCCATTTAAAAGTGGCGCCTTCGCGCAGGGATCCGTCAAGCCGGGCCTCTGAAACAGCGGCCTGCCATTCAGGCCACTCATCTATTTTGATGAGAATGTCCCATACCTGTTCTACGGGAGCATTGATCGTGATCTCTTCACTGTGATAGACCGGTGCGCTGTGATTGACAGAAACGTTCATGCGAATGGGATTTTTTACTTAAAAAGGTAAAGGCTAAAAGCTAATAGCTAATAGCTATTAGCTATTAGCTATTAGCTTTTAGCCTTTAGCCTGCAATTTACTAAATGAAAAGTGCTCGCGACGTTACTGCTTTTCCTCGTATTGCAGGCAGGTTTCAAAGGTTTTGAAGTAGTAGGTTTTGAGGGCACAGCTGGTAGCGCAGTTATTATACCAAAGGGTAAAATACCCGTCTGATCGAAAGGTCTTTACGGTACTGGCACCCGGAGCCAGTTCAAAATCGAGAATGGGGCTGATGGGTTCAAAGGCGGGGGTGAGGGTAGCTGCCACTTTTACTCGCAGAGGCGTAGTGCCCATGTTGGTGTAGGTTACCTGCGTGGTGTTCGCATTTTCGCAGTCGTCTCCCAGGTCCTCTCCTTTTTTGCAACCTGTAATGGCTACTACAAAAAGGGCCAGCAGTAAGGTCAATGATTTTCGGTTCATGTTGATTGAGTTTAAATTGTAATGGTGATATACCTACATCGGGAAACCGGTAAATGGTCATCAGTTAGTTTATTGCAGAAAGGTGAAAACAGGTCCGAAAATGACCATAAAAGATGCTATGGTCTTATTTTAGCTATATGAAAGCTTGTTTCACATATACAATGTTTCGGTCATGCGTCTTGATCTTATTGATGGCTCCATTAGGGGCGTTTTCCCAGGCGGGTAATTTTGGTAACTGGCTGATCTATTTTGGCAATAAAAAGATCGATTCAAAATGGAACTGGCATCATGAGGTACAACTGCGCAACTACAATGCAATAGGCGACCTGGAGCAACTCCTGCTCCGTACGGGTATCGGGTATAACCTTACGGAGAACAACAATAACCTGATGATGGGGTATGCCTATATCCATAGTGAAAATTATATTGCCAATACCGATGACAAAACAAGTGTAGATGAACATCGCGTGTTTCAGCAATTCATCACCCGCCAGGCATTTGGAAGGGTAAAACTGCAACACCGGTACCGGTTTGAACAGCGCTGGATCGCACAGGATTTCAAGACTCGTTTTCGGTATTTTCTGTCACTCAACCTGGCCCTGCAGAAACAAGCATCCGCTACCAAAGGCGCTTATCTCTCGGCCTATAACGAGATCTTTCTCAATACGCGTGGTACGATCTTCGACCGTAACCGATTGTATGGAGGGATCGGTTATCAGGTGAACAAAGACCTGCGGTTTGAACTGGCGTATATGAACCAGTTTTTAAATGGGGGGATCCGGGATCAGGTGAATATGGTGGTGTTTTTTAATTACTAGAGGTAGATTCTCCTGTTCTCTGCGGTGAATCCTAATCCCTCTTATAAATATTATCTATTAGTTAATAAGAATAATCAATATGAATGATGATGTGATTTGAGTAGCTTTGATATTCCCTTAAATCACACAAAAGATGGATAACAACAATTCCCAAGCCAAATGCCCCTTTACGGGCGCGATGCCCAAAGCTGTCGCAGGTGGTGGAACACGCAACCGCGACTGGTGGCCCAATCAACTCAACCTGAGTGTACTTCGCCAACATTCCTCCTTATCGAATCCCATGGGAGACGATTTTGATTATGCCAGCGAATTCAAAAGCCTGGACCTTGCTGCTGTTAAAAAAGACCTGTATGAATTGATGACCAATTCGCAGGAGTGGTGGCCGGCTGACTATGGGCATTATGGTCCCTTCTTTATCCGGATGGCCTGGCACAGTGCCGGTACCTACCGTATTCATGATGGTCGTGGAGGTGGAGGCATGGGAACGCAGCGTTTTGCCCCGCTGAACAGTTGGCCTGATAATGCCAATCTGGATAAGGCCCGCTTGTTGTTATGGCCCATCAAACAAAAATATGGTCGCAAAATATCCTGGGCGGACCTGATGATCCTGGCCGGGAATTGCGCCCTTGAATCCATGGGATTTCCCACCCATGGTTTTGCCGGAGGACGTGAAGATGTGTGGGAGGCCCCCGAGGATATCTATTGGGGTTCTGAATCGGAGTGGTTGGGTGATAAACGATATACCGGTGACCGTGATCTGGAAAACCCGCTGGGTGCGGTGCAAATGGGTTTGATCTATGTAAACCCTGAAGGCCCGAATGGCAACCCCGATCCGATCGCGGCAGCGCGTGATATTCGGGAAACCTTTGCCCGGATGGCGATGAATGATGAGGAGACCGTAGCGTTGATTGCCGGCGGACACAGCTTTGGTAAGACCCATGGCGCCGGTGACCCAGGCAAATATGTAGGACGTGAACCCGAAGGAGCGACTATCGAAGAGCAAGGTCAGGGTTGGAAGAATACCTATGGATCCGGTCACAGCGAATACACGATTACCAGTGGTCTTGAGGGTGCCTGGACAACCACGCCTACCAAATGGAGCAATAACTTCTTTGAAAACCTTTTTGGATTCGAATGGGAACTGACCAAGAGTCCTGCTGGCGCACACCAATGGAAACCCAAAGGCAATGCCGGTGAAGGACTGGTGCCCGATGCGCATGACCCCCATAAGCGGCACCAGCCATTTATGCTGACCACGGATCTTTCTCTTCGTTTTGATCCGGCGTATGAAAAGATCTCCCGTCGTTTTCTTGAACACCCCGATGAATTTGAAAAAGCATTTTCCAAAGCCTGGTTCAAACTGACCCATCGCGATATGGGTCCCAAAGCGAGATACCTGGGTCCGGAAGTACCTGCCGGGGATGAAATTTGGCAAGACCCTGTACCCGCAGGAGACCGGGATTTGTTGGATGGTCAGGATTGGGCAGGGTTGAAGGCTAAAATTTTGGGAAGTGGATTGAGTGTTTCAGAATTGGTGGCAACTGCCTGGGCTTCGGCCTCAACTTTCCGTGGATCGGATAAGCGCGGTGGAGCCAATGGAGCAAGGATCCGTTTAGCCCCTCAGAAATACTGGGAAGTGAATGAGCCGACGCGTCTGGCAAAAGTGTTGGATACGCTGGAGAAAATCCAACAAGAGTTTAATTCAACGAACTACGGCAAGCATGTTTCCATCGCTGACCTGATCGTGCTGGGAGGTTCTGCTGCCATTGAAGAAGCGGCTAAAAATGCCGGGCATTCCATTCATGTGCCCTTTACGCCTGGACGTGGCGATGCCACCCAGGAACAAACCGATGTTGAATCGTTTGCTGTATTGGAACCAGCAGCTGATGGTTTCCGCAATTACAAAAAGAACAGAAAAACCACTTCTACCGAGGCGTTGCTGATCGACAAAGCACAGCTCCTCACATTGACCGCCCCGGAGATGACCGCCTTGCTCGGGGGCTTGCGGGTATTGGATATCAACCATGGCCAAAGCAAACATGGAGTATTTACCAAACGACCTGGTCAATTGACCAATGATTTCTTTGTCAACCTGATTGACCTGACTTGTTCCTGGACCGCCGTGGATGAAACCAAGGAAGTGTTTGAAGCCCGCGACCGCAGAACGGGTGAGAAGAAATGGACAGGTTCCCGTGCTGATCTGGTATTTGGTTCCAATTCTGAACTGCGGGCATTGGCTGAGGTCTATGCCTGTGTGGATGGAGAGGAAAAATTCCTGAAGGATTTTGTGGCGGCCTGGGTGAAGGTGATGGAGTTGGACCGCTTTGATATTTGATCACACGGGTTTAGGAGGATTAACAAAAATTTGTGTAAAGTTTATTTGACATTTAGTCAAATAAACTTTACATTTGGGGTGTACATTAAAAACATATTTTATGTCACCCCGATTTTTGCTTTCACCCCGAATGAAATACGCAGGGCTGGTATTGGCGATACCGGCTTTTGTTTTGATGGTAGCCTACCTCAATTTTGACTTCACCCTGGAATTTTTGGATTATTCGCGCCCCTCGGAGCATTTTAGTTTTAATGAGGGGTTTCTTTTTAACCTTCACCAAAACAATTTCACTGATGAACTGGGTGGGGTATTATTGACTTGTGGCCTATTGTTGATGGCTTTTTCAAGGGAAAAGGACGAAGATGAACGGATCATGCAATTAAGATTGGAGTCTTTGTTGTGGGCTGTCCTGATCAATTCATTGTTCATTATGGTTTCGATCGTACTTTTTTACAATGAATTGTTTTTGACGATCATGGCGTATAATATCTGTACGACGTTGATTCTTTTTGTGATTCGTTTCAACCTTGTACTTTATTTGGAAAGAAGAAAAAGCCTGCAGTCATGAAAAACAATATCCGTATAGAACGCGCCCGGCTCAATATAACCCAGGCGGACCTTGCAGAAAAGGTCAGTGTATCCCGCCAAACGATCAATGCCATGGAAAGTAATAAGTATGTGCCTTCAACTGTATTGGCGTTGAAGATCGCGAAGGTATTTGGTATGGCGGTGGAGGAGTTGTTTTTGTTGGAGGAGGGGGATTAAGGCAGGTGGTGCCGCCAGAGGCGGCTTTCTATTTGTGCGGGACTGGAAGTCCCGCACAGCAGACTAAAAGCTAATAGCTATAAGCTTTTTGCTCTCTCAGTTTGCATCCTCCCCAAAGGTCAATACATTGTTATCCGGGTCCCAGGTGGAGAATTCTTTTTGTTTCCAGGGCATGGTCTTTAATTCAGTGAGGCGGATACCGGTGGTCTTAAGAGAGGCATACCAGGCTTCAATATCTTTCACGCGGATATATACCTGTCCGTCATTGGTAGCGGGGTCGAGGGTGGGGAAGGAGAAAAAGTGAATCTCTACCGCGTCCAGGCGTACCATCAGGTAGTCGGGGTAGTCCACCTGACCGATGTCTTTAAAGCCAAGCTTATGTAGGTAGAAATCACGCGTAGCGGCTTTTGACCGCATCGGAAGTTTAGGGTGAATGGCGAGGAGCATGGTGCGTGTTTAGTTAATTATTTACGTAATATTTTTTCCATCGCCTTTCCCTTAGCGAGTTCGTCTACCAGTTTATCCATATAGCGGATCTTCTGCATTAATTTATCTTCGATCTCTTCTACCCGGTAGCCACATATTACGCCGGTGATCTTTGAGGCGTTGGGATTGATTTCCGGCGCCTGTGCAAAGAAATCCTCCAGCGTTGATTTCTGATCGATCTGTTGTTGTAATGACTTTTTATTGTAGCCGGTCAACCACATCAATACTTCATCCAATTCCTCTTTGGTACGTCCTTTCTTTTCCACTTTGGTGATATAGTGCGGATATATGGAAGCAAAAGTGTAGGCAAAGACGCGGGCATTGCTCATGTTGGGCGGGGGTGTTTGGTTTTCGATTGAACCCGAATTTCGGGAAAAGTGGGGAAAGTTTGGACTTTAGACTTTGCCTGGAAGCCCGCATTTGGCCTATTTTGCAGGGGTAAGGTGGGTTTTTAATAAAATATTCTCTATGTCCCCAATCATAAAGGCCGATAGCCAAAGCGAGTATTATTTTGAAGAGCGGTGCTATATCACCGAGTTGCTCAATACTTCCTCTGAACCCGACCTCTCGGTTGCCCGCGCCCGGGTAGAGCCCGGGGTCACTACGGCCTTACACCGGGTTTTAGGTACAGCCGAAAAGTATTATATCTTATCCGGAACTGGCGCCATGGAGATCGATGGCCAAGCTGTAGGTACAGTTAATCCTGGCGATATGGTGCTGATTCCTCCGGGTCAAACCCAGCGGATCACCAACACGGGTTCAGAAGACCTGATTTTTTTATGTTTTTGTACTCCCCGGTTTGAGCCAAAGAACTATCAGGCAGTTTAGAGGAGGTTGATCGGCCAATTTGTGGATGGGTACTCCACTATTCAGATTTGGTAGTAATGACGAAGTCAAAATACCCGTTATTATTTTCTGGCTCCGTGTCATTGACGGCAATATCGATGGTTCCGTCCCGATCGGCTATTATTGTCTTTCCTGTACCAATAGGAATCCAGTCACCTCCGGCAATCCTGATCAAAAAGGCGCCATGACTTACCTGCGGCACCAGATTATATCGGTTCATACCTGCGGCCAATTCTACAGCCAGATTGGTGGCATCAACCATCTGGCCACTGGGTAAGCGTCTGCCTGCCATATTACCAAAATAGACAACGCCGTTGGCCTGAATACTCAGTTCCTGTCCTTTTTTAACCCTAAACCCGGTCGTACCAAAGGACGAAACCGTTCCGGCGTATATATCATTCCCCATAAAGGACTGTATATATTCAATGGCATTGATAAATACTTCCTGTGTTGGTTGTCGGCCTTGGGCAACAGTAGTTCCAACAGCATCAAAAAATAATTCAAATGGATCCGGACCTTCCTCGTATTGATCAACAAGTACCCCATCTTCATACACTTCCACCTGTCTTCTGGGGCTGAAATCGAAATTGTCAATAATATTACCCAAAGAAAATCCGGTGTTTTTTGACGTAACCGTATTAACTCCGGTTTCACCAAAGGATCCCGCTTTATTTTTCCAATACCTGCTTTTTACCAGATCTTTTTCGCCTCCAATACCGGAATTGTATATTTCTCCCAATAATTTCATGGCTTTTGCATGCCCCTTTTTTGCTGCTTTTTCAAACCACCTTACTGCTTCGGGTACGTTTTTATATTTTGGTCCGAATATCTGATCTGAATATTGAATCGAGCCCAGCGAGTACATGGCGTCTACTGAGTTATTATCAGCTGCCGTTTTTAGGTAAGTCATCGCTTTACCGGCCAGTTCTGTTTTTTTTAAATAAATCACGGAACCAGCTAAATATTCGTAACCCCAGGTACTTCCGGCTGCTAAAGCTTTGTTAGAATACGTTTCAGCCTTCTGCAGGTTATCATTGTTTGCCTCTGCGATACTATAGTATTCAGCATATGTTTCCAGGTATTCGTAATCAGATTTATCAGCTATTTTATCCAGCCATTGGGTAGCTAAGGCCTTCTGATCCTTTGTTTTGGAATAATATTTAGCCAATGCTATGGCCGCCCGGGTGTTTCCGTTTGTGTACAGGTTTTCGAGAAGCAATAAAGCAGAGTCGAGTTGACTTTTGTTGATTGTTTGTAATTGTAATCGGGCGAGGTCATACTGCGCCGGAGCATAATTGGCCGCTGCACACTTAGCTAAAAGGTACCTGCCTATTTTTTGATTTTGGGGGTTCCAGTCCAGCATTTTACAAACGGCAACGAGATAAATGATCTCAGCATTTCCCGATTGGGTGGCGGATTCGAATTTTTGTAAAAACTTTTCCCTTAAATAAGCCCCCTCACCGTAGTCTTTTGAATAGGTGCATCTTCCAATGCTGATGCACCAGGCCTTCCAACCGATAGCGGTATCATTTCCCCGGGCATGAATTTCTTCCAGTTTGTTTCGCGTTTGCGTGCTGTTATTCATTCTGTAGTAACTATTCATCAACCCTGCTGTACTGGATGGCATGACAACTATTTTTTTGGGAAGCAGCGTTTGTACGGGTAGGGCGGCATCCCTTCGGGCAATGACCTGACCGCTGCTTTTATCGGTTACTTCAAAGAATAATTGCAGGCTATCTGATTCTACGTCAAAGGGGCAATCATATTCCATGTACAGTTCCTGACTTTGAGCAGTGTCAATAAACCGGTCAGTAATCAGGTACTCTTTATTGGGTAACCTATTTGTTTTATCAGAAACCACAAACTTGCAGTTCAGGTACCGATCCACTTTCCCTTTGTTTTTAATGGTAAAGGATAGTTTATTGGTCGTTCCAAATTTGATGGCAGATTGATTTTTTCGGTCATAGTACTTACTGGCGCTATTCACGGGTGAAAAGGTATAGTAGATGCTTGTGCTGGGAGAAACTTCGAGGGACGTTTCGGTATAACTTTTTAAAACAGCCAGTGCAGTTTCCGAAGGGGCTTTCTTTGTTTTCTCAAAACTTATCCTGCCTTCGTTCAGAACGCTTGAAGCACCATAATCGGAGACGCACCCGGTTTTATATTCACCTTCCAGGGAAGTAAACGACTTGTCCAGCTTCAATGTGGTGTCAATCGCACACCATCGTAGGAAGTTACCTTTGTATTCAATGAGTTGTTTGATCGAAAAAGTCAGCGTGGTACGATCGTTCAGGAGTCTTGCCCGCACCAGAAACGAACCTTCATAATCAGGGGGCACTTCGGTGCCGGAGATGCCTCCCAATATTTTTATGCCGGAGCTGAATTTTTTTGATATTCTTATAAAACCGAGGTATTCGTTGTTGCCAATATGCTGGAGTGTTAACTCGGCCCCTAATCCGTTGTTGAAAGGTTGGCCTTTTACTTTGTCTTTTATTTTGCCACTCCATACCCCGTTTAAATCCTGACTAAAAAGGAGGTTGCTCGAAATGATCATCATTGCCAGAATGAAAATCTGTTGCAATGACTGACGAAGATGTTGAATTTTCATGTGCGTTTGCCTTGAATAGTTGGTGGTTCTGTATTTTGGTCAGGGAATTTACCGTTTTAAACAGGTACACGTCAACGATAGGCAAGAGTTTATGGTAACTTAATACGTGCCAGGTTCTAGGGTGGCTGCGGCAAACTGAATTGATTGATAATGATTCACGAATTAGGGATGGTCCTCTACTTCGGTTATTTAATCTTTAATTTTAAAAAGACAGGGAGCACTTACCCCATAAAGGTGGTAAGTGCTCCCTGTTAAGTCTACTTTGATTTTTTCTAAAGCGGGTCGGTAATAATGCCTCCTCTGGAGGAAGATCTACAGGATAAGGATCAACAGCAAAATAATTATGATGATGGCTCCAACGGAGAGATAAACCCCACCATTGGTAACCTTCATTTCCTTTTTCATGTCTTTAACCTCTTTCCGCAATTCTTTTCTTTCCGTCTTTGACAAGGCCGATCTGTCCATCCCTTTGATTTCTTTTAGCCGGTTAAGAATTTGCTCCGACCGTATGGCTATGCTGGTGGAGTCTGAGGGGCTTTTGATAATGTTCAGGGAGAAAGCCGGTGTGGTAATCCCCAGAAGGAGCAAAAGGGGAAGCAGGTAAATAAGTTTCCGTAGTTTCATTTTCTTCGATTTGGTTGTGAGGAGATCCTATACTATTTATTATTGATCGTAAAGTCATTTAATGCTTTGCCAGGTTTATTCATAAACCAACTAAAGCGCTGCAATGATTTTATGGAACTCTTCTTCTGTTTTACCCAGTTTTATCTGAATGCGACCCAGCATTTCATTTTTTTTGCCAAATACAAATTTCAGGTCATCATCCGTTAAGATGGCAAATTTTGCTTTCAGTTTGCCCTTTATTACATTCCAGTTGCCGTTTAATTCTTTCGAGTTCATTTTTTCTGTTTTTATAGCCAGCGGAGCGGGATGGCGTGGTTAAATTTCCAATAATTAAAGATGGGACGTTTAACCCGACAAAGCATTATACAATCTTGGGCAAGAGTTGCAAGATTCACATATTTTGATCGTTGGGAATACAAGAGCCTTAGTGAAATACTATTTCACAAGTAAACCGGATTGAATTTGCGGTAAATCCAGCGTTGATCATTTCCCCGGATCCCCGGGAAACAATAACAAAGGGGGCGAAGGTGTATTGTTAAAACCGATAGGTAAGAGTCGGGGTAAGGGTCAGGGCTTCCAGGGTTTGTACGGAAACGAGGTAATAGGCTCTGGCGCGTAGTCCAATTTCAAATTTTGTATCGATCTTTTTCTGTATCTGAACGCCTCCGAATACGCCGGCTTCCTGCAATTTTGAGTTTTTAAAATTTCGTTCGGCAATCACTATCTGATTGCTGAAATTTTCGATGCCAATTTCCTGCTGTTGCATACTGGCCAGTACAAGTCCGACATGATAGGTAAGTGCCGGATTGGATTTCCTGAACCTCCGTTCGTAGGCCAATTGATAAAAGCCATTGGTGTGGCGGATATTGAAATCGGTGATATATACATCTACACCATTGACTGTTCCTGAAAAGTTCTTGGTTCCTTTATTGGTAGATCTCGCATATCCGAGTATCAGTGCGGAGTTGTTGCGAAAATGGTATTTCAGTTCCAGGCCACCTACAGTACCGAGGAAATTCTTTTTATAGAGGTAGGTTTTGTTTTGAGGCCCACTTGTTTCGTCATAGGACCGGACAAAAAAATTGCCATTCAGGCCATAGTTGAGTTCGATGGAGAACTTTGAAGGGGTTTGGGATTGGAGGGCAGAAGAAAGTTGGATAGAGAGTAAAAGGATAAGGTAAGATTTCATATATAAGATTTGCAATTCTAAAAACCAGATTCTTTTTACATCCCCGGAACAGTTAACCCATTCAAAAAAGCATCGATCTTTTGTTCCGGCAACTCTTTATTGGAATAAGCATAGAGTACACAGATAAATGTTTTGTCGGTCCATGCTTTTATTTTCCAGTTGTTTTTTTCCTGGTCTTCCCAATAATCCACAACACCCCGAATATTTTCATTGTTGCGAAGGGTATGACCTTTTCCATATCCCGCGGCGGTAGTAATGGTCAAATTGGATTTCAGGAAATCCAGGTAGGAAATGGTTAAATCTATTGCAACATCAAAATCGGTTGCGATAGCGTCTTTTGCCAGTTTAACAAATACCACCCCATAAACAAGACTATCCTTTATACATTCTCCCAAGTATACTTCGGAGGAGTCGGGGCTTGGGGTGACACTGAACGTAAGATCACAGAAACTGTAAACCGAACAACCTGAGTTGTTGGTCGCTGTTTTGATAGGAACTTTCTTCAATGATTGGGCCTGTACCTGAGAAATAGAAAGACTCAGTAGCGCCAGAAGGAGGATGGGTTTCATGCGTTTATACATAATTAATGCCCAAAATGTAGGCAACTTATTCCTGAAACCCAAATTTGGAGGGACGGGGCCTTCTGTTGTGTTTTTTCCTTACCTTTCTAAAGCTGAATTGAAACGGATCTAATCAACTGCAACAATCAATTTCAGAATCGGAGCCCGGATTCTTCATCCATTGCCTGGGATTACCATTCCGCCCTTTTTTATTCATTAACCAAAACTTCACTGTATGAAACAAGTCATTCTTGTGCCCGTATGGCTGCTGGTTATGGGCCTGTTGCAATCTATCCACGCACAAATTATTCAGGAGACACCCATGGCTATCACGGCCATTGATCGGAGCATGGTCGAGCGATCGGGAAACCTCCACTTTGACCTGCTGGCTAATTTGCCGATTGGTAAAGGAGGGGAGAACTTTTCCCTGGGAGTGGGAGCCCGGGTTCAGTATGATTTAGGAAGGAACCGGCTTATTCGGGGGGCGGGGTACAATGAGTCGGAGGCCAAAAGTCCTTTCACTTTTTCCCGGGATGAGTTGGGAATGTCGGCGCTTGAGCTGGCGCGGATGGACTCTGCCTTAGGCTTAATCGGGGCTGATCAGCTAAGAGCCATTGAGATATCCCGATCTGGTTTTCAGGCAGAATTAGGTTATCAGGTATTGATTGGGAAAACCGAGACCTACACAGGTGGATCCTTTAAATATGAGAACCTGTCGATCGTCCATGGGTTTGCCGGCTATCATGTAATGCCTTGCCCACAAGGGGATATAGAATTTGAGGCTGGTCCGGCCCTGGGATTGTTCAAGGGGGGTGGATCGGAGTTTGGCTTTGGGGGTGCCATAAACGGGTACTATGATTTTACAAAACCACTGGTTCCCATACGGCGCATTTTTCTGGAGGGGGAGCGTTCCCTCAACTGGAGTGTAGGTGGGGGCGTCAGTTATTATAAGTTGGGGCAGGCAGATGGTATCCTGACGTTGAATCTGGGCATCCGGGCGAGTTTTTAGGAGGACCAAAAATGACAAGACCCTGAAAGGGTCGCCTATAGAATTGGCGATCCTTTCAGGGTCTATGTTTATGCTTTAGTTCTTCGCAGGAAAACGTCGCATAGCTTCATTGAGTATCGCTATTTTTCCGTTTACAATACCGGCATCGGTAACAAACATCACCGAATCAGTTTTGCCCATTTTATCCGTAGAGGTTTCTTTATACCACATGGTTACCCACTGTTCCGATTTATCTTCCGCGATCACAGACTCCCAGTCATCCATATGGATTGATACGGAAGCAAGATTGTTTCTGAATGTGGCAAACTGCTTTGCCAGGCTGTCTTTGCTGTATTTACCCGCCCAGTTGTCAAAATGGACTTCCACGGTATCGGCAAAAGCTTCCATGGATTTCGTGATATCCCCATTTTCCCAGGCCTTTAGCGAGTTCATGACCAATAATGCATTTTGCTGGTCACCTGGCTGCCAGTTTTTATAAGGCTTATCCAATGTGTAGGGCATGGTGGGGATAGCTGTTTTGCTGTCAGAACTTGTTTCAGTTTTTTGGCCGGTGTCGGCACTGTTGCAGGCAATAAGAGTTGCCAGGCAACTGATCATAAGCAATCGTTTCATGTTTTTAATGTTTTGGTTTTGGAGATACCAGTAAGGTACAGTATTCTGATACGGAAGCAAAAATTGATATTTCACTTCAATCTGCTGATTATCAATGGAAACTAAATTCGTTTTATAAATCTAAATTGATTTTTAAATAGATCAGGAGGGTTAAAAGGGAGGAAAGCATCTTCTTTATCTGTTTTCCAGCTCGCTTATTTCCGCATAAATTTTGGGTTAGGGATTTCCCATTTCAGGATTGGACCAAGTTTGGAGTCATTATCTGGATAGAGGTTGGAGTTAGCAAAACTACGTCCAGCCATGGAATTGGTAGTGTATTGAAGGTATGTAGTATTTTATAATTAATCTTCCTTCCCCCCTTTTTCTCCCACAAACCAATGCTCCTTGTTTTTAAACAAAACATTAAAGGTGGTGAGGGAACCGTAGCAACGGGTGATATACTGTTGAAGATTTACTTTGTCTTCGTCACTGAGTTTTTTGTGACTGTTGATGTTTTGCTCCAGCACCCTTAGCCGGTCGCGGAGCATCACGATCTTGTGAAAAAAATCGTCGACCGGGATTTCCTTTGGTTTTAATGATTTGTCGGCCGGTTGGAGTAATAAAGTGCCACCGGTCCACCGGTCACCCAGGGGTACGATCTCGGTCAGCCCTCCCCAGAGCCTCAGGATCTTGAGCAGGGACCGCTCGGCTTCGCTATGGGTTTCAATTTCCTCCGATATCTCTTCATGAATGATCTCTTCCAGCTTGGGATCTGTTTTATCCACTTCTTTGATGCCATGATGAATAAAGGAAATCAGGTAAGAGGCATAGCGTATGCCGACA
>JANRLV010000133.1:0-15015 GCA_033762195.1 Chitinophagaceae bacterium
TAATTATAAAAAGAGAGGGGCTTGAATTTCTTCAGGCCCCTCTTCCTATTTAATCTTAAATTATATATTTTAACCACTATCATCCAACATCCAACATCCATCATCCAACATCCGTCATCCGTCATCCGTCATCTGTCATCAAACACCCAACATCCGTCCTCCCCCTAATAATGCCACCTCACAAACGCTTCCATCGCAGCATAATGAGTTAATCCCAGATCCGCATAGAGCTTTGCCGTTGCCGCGTTTCGCTCTTCCGCCCTTTGCCAGAATTCACGATCATCAGTACCCTGGAAGGGAACCATATCTTTTTGCGATTGATGGATAAAGATGCCAAAGCGTTTTTTCATGACCTGGTCAGGGCTCATGGGAATAGCCATTTCGATTTCCTCGATATTCCATTCCTGCCAGGCCCCTTTATAGAGCCAAAGCCAGCAATCATTGATCCAGGGATCCTGGCCACCGGCTTTTATCCTTTTTAATGCCTCCAGCACTACATTAAAGCAAACGATATGCGTGCCATGTGGATCGGCAAAATCACCGGCACAATAGACCTGATGGGGTTTGATCTGACGAAGTAATTCAATGGTGATCCGAACATCCTCTTCGCCCATCGGGTTCTTTTCAATGGTACCGGTTTCATAGAACGGGAGGTCTTGAAAGTGTACCTGTTGGTCACCTAATCCAACATAGCGACAGGTGGCCCGGGCTTCACAGCGGCGGATCAGGCCCTTTATTGAACGGACCTCAGGCGTATCAACCTGATTTTTCCTTTTGGATTGAATAAAGTCACGGGCATTGTTGAGAATGCCGGCTGATTTTTGGGTATCAATACCAGAGAGTTCCTCAAAGCCTACGGCGAAATCCAGCATCCGGGTCACAAATTCATCGGTTACGGCAATATTCCCGGAGGTTTGATAGGCTACATGGACCTCATGTCCCTGGTCGTGTAAACGTTGAAAGGTTCCTCCCATGCTGATGATATCATCGTCCGGGTGGGGGGAGAAGATCACTACTTTTTTTGGATAGGGATTGCTTCGCTCCGGGTGTGAGGGTATAACAGCATTGGGTTTACCACCCGGCCATCCCGTAATGGAATCCCGGAGCATATAATAGACCTGAAGATTTATTTCGTAGGCGTCCCCTTTCTCCACGATCAGGTCACCCAGCCCGTACTCATTGTAATCATTATTGGTCAGGGAGAGAATGGGTTTTTTTAGTTTCAAGGCCATATTGATCACGGCCTTCTTGATCATGGCGGGTGTCCATTCACATTCTCCCGTCAGCCAGGGCGATTTGAACCGGGTCAATTCCCCGGATGCAGACTCATCGATCACGAACCGAACATCATCGTGGTTTTGAAGCAGGGAAGCGGGCACCTGTTCGGTATCATCTTCCTCACAGGCTTTTTGTATCACAGGTGCTTTACCGGGCCCCCAGGCCATCAATACGATCTGCCGGGCCTTCAGGATGGTACTGATACCTACCGTGATGGCCAACCGGGGTACTTCCGAGATATTGGCAAATTCATAGGCATTGGCCAGACGGGTGGATGTATCGAGTGTCACCATCCGGGTCTTGGAATAAAGCCCTGACCCTGGTTCGTTGAAACCGATATGTCCATTGTTTCCGATACCAAGGATCTGCAGATCGATACCACCGGCATCCTGGATCATTTGTTCATAATCCAGACAATGTTTTTTGATCTCGTCTTTGGGGAGCTCGCCATTTGGGAGATGAATATTCGCCGGATCGATATCTACATGATTGAACAGGTAGCGGTGCATGAAATTGTAATAACTCTGCATCGCATCCCGGTCAATGGGATAATATTCATCCAGGTTAAAACTGATAACATTTTTGAAACTCAGCCCCTCTTCTTTATGCAGCCTAACGAGTTCGGCATAAAGGGTTTTAGGTGTGGAGCCGGTAGCTAACCCAAGGACACATTTTTTTCCTTCTGCCTGTTTCTTTCGAATCAGGTCAGCAATCAATTTGGCTACATATTGGGAGCCTTTTTTGAGATCGGGGAAGATATGGACCGGGATCTTTTCAAATGAATCAACCATACTCATAGCACGCGGTGATTTGGTGCCCGAATATAATTATTAATCTTCCAATATGCCGAATTTACCTTTATTGACATCCTCAATGGCCTGTTCCACTTCATCCCAGGTATTCATTAAAAATGGTCCATAGGCCACAATGGGTTCGTCAATGGGCTGGCCTGAGAGGACCAACATCACCAGGTCTTCGGTAGCTTCCACTTCAAAGGATTCCCCATCATTTTTCAATAAAACAAAATGATCCGGGCCGGCGGCTTGTCCATTCACCTGGGCAGCACCTTCGATGACCAGTAATCCGGTATTGTATTCTGTCGGAAAGGAAAGGGGAAGTTTGGCCCCTTTTTTCAACCGCAGGTTGTAAACATGCATAGGGGTGAAGGTTGAAGCCGGGCCTTTGACCTCACCATAACTTCCTGCAATTACTTCCACTTCGCTGATCTTGTCGTCAAGAAGGTGTTTGCCCATTTTTTCGCGAAGCACTTCCTGGTATTTGGGCGGGTTCATTTTGAATTGGGCAGGCAGGTTCACCCAAAGCTGTACCATTTGAAAAGGGCCACCCGTCTGGCTATAGGATTTCTCATGATATTCCTTATGAAGTAAACCTGAGGCGGCCGTCATCCACTGCACATCTCCTTCGCCGATCACCCCACTATTACCCGCACTGTCATGGTGAGCAATCCGGCCATGATAGGCTATGGTCACTGTTTCAAACCCCCGGTGTGGGTGTACACCTACACCGCGTGGTTCCTCGGTAGGGGCAAAATCTACTTTTGAATTATAATCCAGCAGAAAGAAGGGGCTCATCCGTTTTTTATCAATAAAACGGCTATTGGGAAAGAAATTATGCACCCTGAACCCGTTGCCCACCATGTGGGGCGGGGGAGGGGCAATGATGGCTTCGATGGATCTGTTATTTTTCATGATATTTTATCTTTTTTTCTCGCAGCGGACGCTAACTTAAGGAGGCTTGCTGCATGAAATATTGAATTAAACCGGGACTTCCATGAGGAGTATCTCTGCGCCATTTGCACTGGAAAGAGCGATTTGATCAGTTTCAGTAATGGCCAGACCATCCCGTCGGGCCAGTTCCTGTCCATTTACTTCAACCGTTCCCTCCAGAATAAACAAGTATATGCCATTTCCTTTTCGATGTAAGGAATACTCCAGTGATTTACCGGCTTCAAGGTTTGACAGACTGAACCATGTTTGCTGATGTACCTGTACTCCTCCGTCCTGAGTGCCCAGCGGGGATACTACGGTCAACCATTGATTGGTTTTATTGGCGCCACTAAAATTCTGTTGGTCATAGCGGGGTTCCACATTTTTCTTTTCCGGAATGATCCAGATCTGGAGAAAACGAACTTCCTTATCCTTGTTATGGTTCATTTCAGAGTGGCGGATTCCCGTACCCGCACTCATGACCTGTACATCGCCTTCGCGGATGATGGTGGTATTCCCCATACTGTCGCGGTGCTCCAGGTCACCGGCCAGCGGAATGGAAATGATCTCCATATTATCATGGGGGTGGGTACCAAAACCCATACCCGGAGCTACGGTATCATCATTCAATACCCGCAAGGCGCCAAAATGAACCCGCTCAGCGCTGTAATAGGAGGAGAAGCTAAATGTATGAAAACTCTTTAGCCATCCATGATCGGCTTTTCCGCGTGAATCCGCGGTGTGAAGTAGTGTATTCATAATTCAATTATTTATTTCTTGCTGCGTAAAACCAGATTTCACGCCGTTACTAATTTCTTGCTGGCAACAGCCTCTGCCAGCCAGACAAACTCACCCAAAAATCCATCCACATTCTTCCGGAAATTCTCATCCACTAATTCCCCATCCTCAGTGAATTTTTTATCCACCAGCGGGGTGATCAGCATGGAAGGGGAGGCGATACCAAAGAGGGCCGGCACCAGTAACAACATTTGTTGCGATGCCCGCATGCCACCCATGGCCCCGGTTGAAGCGGTTACCACCCCAAATACTTTCCGGCTTTGCTTGGGGAAATGGTCCAGCATGTTCTTAAGCGCCGGCGAATAACTGCCATTATATTCAGGAGTTACCAGAATAAACGCATCGGCCTGAAAGATCCTTTCGGCCAGCGGCTTAAATGCCTCCGGTGTCTTATCCATGGAGGAAAAGACATTTTGCACCTGAGGCAGGTGGTTCCAATCACGCATGTCTATTAACCCGATTTCGTGGCCGCTCTTCTGTTTTAACTCAGTTTCAAGGTGAAGGGCCACCCGACGGGTGATACTAGCTATTCGGGGGCTACCGGATATGATCTCTATTCTCATTTTTTATTAATTATAGTGCAAAGATATATAATCAATGTTTAAACATCAAATTTATTTCCAAACCACATTTTCAGCCGGATTGTCAGAGAGATAACAAGAATGTCAGGACAAGGTTGGTGATATTTCAGGCGAAACACGTAATTTCTCCCCATGAATGACAACGAACTATTAATGAGCCGGTTCTATACGGCTTTTCAGGAAAAGGATTACAAGGCCATGCAGGCTTGTTACCATGACGAGGCGGTTTTTAGCGATCCTGTTTTTGGGCTTCTGAATGCGGAGCAGGTGAGGTCCATGTGGGAAATGCTGATCAAGAGTAGCAAAGATCTTTCCATTGAGTTTTCAGATCCCGACTCGCCGGATGAGTATGGAACCTGTGAGTGGACGGCTGTATATACCTTTTCCAAGACAAAAAGAAGGGTAGTCAACAAGATAAAGGCGTATATGAAGTTTGGCGATGGAAAAATAATCGAGCATTCAGATGCTTTTAGTTTGTATGGTTGGACCCGTCAGGCGATGGGGTGGAAGGGGGTGTTGTTTGGCTGGTCGGGCTTTTTCCAACGGGCCATCCATCGGAATGCGGTAAAAAAGTTAAGAGAGTTTATGTCCAGATAATATTATTTCCAATGCAAGACAGAAGAAATTTTCTACAACGCACCTTCTTAGGTGGTCTCGGCGTGGCACTAAGTACAAAACTAAAGGCATCAGCCAATACTTTTACCGGTCCAGTTGTTATTTCAACCTGGGATGCGGGGCTTGCGGCCAATAAAGCAGCCTGGGAAGTGTTGAGTCGCCAGGGTCGTGCCCTTGATGCAGTGGAGCAAGGGGTGATGGTAACCGAGGATTCGCAGAATTGTTGTGTGGGTCTTGGTGCCAACCCCGACCGTGATGGTTTTGTCACCCTGGATGCCTGTATCATGGATGAGCATTTCAATTGTGGGAGTGTGGCTTTTTTGGAAAGAATCAAACATCCTGTTTCCGTGGCCAGAAGGGTAATGGAAAAAACGCCCCATGTTATGTTGGTGGGCGCGGGGGCCCAACAGTTTGCTATTGCTGAAGGGTTTCCCCTTGAGGATGGCAAGCTTTCTCCGGAGGCACAGAAAGCCTATGAGAACTGGCTTAAACGATCGGAGTACAAACCTCCTCAAATAAATGTAGAGAATAAACAGGGGCATGGGCCATTTGCTCCTGCCAAATTGGATAATGGGGAATGGAACCATGATACCATTGGTATGGTGGCCATGGATGCCAGGGGAAACCTGAGTGGGAGCTGTACAACCAGTGGGGCGGGTTTTAAAATGCGTGGACGGTTGGGTGATTCGCCCATCATTGGTGCCGGCTTGTATGTTGACAATGAGGTGGGCGCCTGTACCGCCACCGGTCAGGGCGAAGATGTTATCCGGGTCGCCGGCTCCCATTCGGTAGTGGAATGTATGCGGCAAGGGATGTCACCCGAAGAGGCTTGCAAAAAGATCATTGAACGGATCGTTCGGATAAAAGGGGACAAGGTGAAGGAGATACAAGTGGCTTTTCTGGCATTGGGTAAGAATGGTGAGGTAGGGGCGTATTCCATTCATCCGGGGTTCAGTTATGCGTTGCGGCGGGAGGGTGTAGAGGAATTGGTTCGTTCGAAAAGTTATTATTGATTGTTTTCATGCAACAGGCGTTAAGTATAAAGCGATCGCAGTGGTCATCTATATTTTGAAGCCATAGCGTTCGCTGTTTTCTTCGCGTGCCCGGCGAGAAAAATTTACATCATGACCTACATAATAGAAATCGCTACTTCCGATTTTACTACAACCAAATCAGCTGTTGAAGGAGGAGCCGACCGCATAGAATTATGTGCTAACCTTGCTGAGGGCGGCACTACGCCATCGTTGGGAACAATCAAGAAATGCCGGGAATCATTTTCCGTTGATATTTTCCCCATCATTCGCCCACGGGGAGGTGATTTTCTCTATACCGACGAGGAATTTGAGATCATGAAAGCGGATGTTCTTTTATGCAAAGAATTGGGTTGCGATGGAGTGGTGATCGGTCTGTTAAAAAAGGATGGTGCCATTGATATCAAACGAACGCATATCCTGGCAGAACTGGCCTATCCGCTGGGTGTCACTTTTCACCGGGCTTTTGACCGATGTCGTGACCCCTTTGAAGCCCTGGAACAATTGATCGGGATCGGGGTAGAGCGTATTTTGACATCCGGTCAACAACCGGCTGCGCCAGATGGGGTAGAACTGATCACTGCTTTGAAAAAAGCCGCTGACGATCGAATTATCATTATGCCGGGTAGTGGTGTCAGGGCAGATAATATAAAAATGCTGGCAGAAAAAACAGGGTGTAAAGAATTTCATTCCTCGCTTCGCGGAAAGATAAATTCGGCGATGGATTTTGTTCACCCCGCTTTTGCCGGCTCAGCAGAATCATATATAAACAATGCTATTGAGGTAGAGGAAGTGCGGAAATTGCGGGAGGGGTTATTGTAGCAAATTATAACCGCGATGCCGCAAAGACACAAGGGGCACTAAGATATTTCTTAGCGCCCCTTGCGTTTTTTAATCCTGCCGGTAAAACAGCTATACTTTTACCCCTTTCATATAATCCGCGCAAACCTTTACAGCCTGCAACGGAGTGCCGTTGGGATAAAACTCCTGCTCAACGATATAATATTCCATGCCATTTTCTTTGGCGGTCTTCATGATCTTTTTAAAATCAATACTCCCGGTTCCGAGGTCGATTGAATTCTTGCCATTATCGGTACCAGGGGTTTTGCTGCGGTCTTTTACATGACAAAGACGGAAGCGATTCTTGTACTTCTTCATCCACTCTTCGGGATCGTGCCCGCCGGCTACTACCCAGTAAATATCCATTTCATAATCTACCAGGGAAGGATCGGTATTATCCATCATCACGTTCTGGGGCAATTGGCCTTCGAGGGGTTTGAAGGAATAGTCATGGTTATGGTACGCAAAACGGATACCGTTCTTTTTACAGATCTCGCCTTTCGCATTAAAATCGGCAGCGATCTTTTTGAAATCGTCGAGGGTGCGTGGTTTCTGTGTTTTGAAATCAGTCAATCCCACCCAGGGGCTGATCAGGTATTTCATGCCAATGGCTGCGGCCTGTTCAGCTTTCTTTTCAAAATCGGTATCAATATTACAATGGCTGGATACGATGGTCAGACCGAGCGAATCCAGGTAAGTTTTGAATTCGGTATTGGTCATTCCCCAGAACATACCTTTCCCACCTTCAAAACTTTCGATCTGCTTATAACCCATATCGGCCAGTTGTTTCAGTACGCCTTTGGGGTCTTTGGGAAAATCTTCACGAAGGGTATAAAGCTGAATGCCAAAATCACCCAAGGGTTTTTCTGCTGGCGCTTCGGTACCGGTGTTGGCTCCGGTCTTCGGTTCTTTGGGGGCCAGTTTACAGGCCATGGGCCCCAGGGCCAGCGCGGCAGCAAATTGGCCACCGGTTTGCAAAAATTTTCTCCGATCGTAACTCATATGTAAGCTGTTTCGTTGAAGGTTATTAAATATTAATCAAAATTGGTAATGATCTTATCGCCTTTTTTATAATCATAGTCGCCGATATACTTGCCGGGTACAGGTTCGTACCGGGTGGCGGTGGTGCGGCCTTCTTTGGAGGTGAAATACCCCAGGATCGTTAATTGTTTGAATGATTGAAAGTAATGGGGCCGGTCCTCTTGTTTTTTATTCTTTTGATACTCGGCCCTTTCCTTGTCGATCGCGATCAATAATGCCGTACGTTGTTCAGCGGTTGCCTTCATGAAATCATGACCATGTTGTTTTTTACAGGCAGCGTTGATCATGTCCATGCCCTTATGAAAAGCTTCCTGGTCGGGCTGGGTATAACAGTCGGTTACATAGCGGGTCATGAAATCACCCACCTTTGCTTCCTTGGCGCCTGCAGATTGGGTTTTTGGAAATATGGTCTCAGCCACTTCATCCAAAAAAGCAGTATCATCGGCGGTAAAAGCCAGGGTAACCCCTTTATCGGGGTTGTTACAACCGGCCAGGAAGAATTCCCCGCCGATCACAGCGCCACCTGTCAGGGTGGCGATCATTTTTATAAGTTCTCTTCTGTTCATGTCAAATGCATTTGGGGTTAGAGGTTTCCTTTCTTCAATTCACTCACGGCGAAATCAGCTGCACGGGCAGTCAATGCCATGTAGGTTAGGGAAGGGTTAACACAAGAGGCCGATGTCATACAAGCACCGTCCGTAACAAATACATTCTGGCAATCCCATACCTGATTATTACCATTCAATACGGAGGTCTTGGGATCACGACCCATACGGGCAGTACCCATTTCATGAATACCCATACCCGGAACATACTCGTTATCGTAGGTCCGCACATTCTTTACACCGGCGATATTGAGCATTTCTGCCAGGTCTTCCTGCATGTCTTTCCTCATTTTCTTTTCGTTCTCTTTGATCTCCACACTCATATCGAGAACAGGCAGGCCCCATTTATCGGTCTTGTTGCGATTAAGTTTAATCACATTGTCGTGATAGGGCAGAATCTCTCCAAAGGCGCTTGCACCAATGGACCATGCACCTGGTTCACTCAAGGCATCTTTAAAATCACCGCCAATACTTAACTCAGCTACTTCACGTCCCCAACCTTGGCGACTGGCAGCACCCTGATAACCAAATCCACGGAGATAATCCCTTTTATCGCTGCCAAAATTCCGGAAGCGGGGAATGTAGAAACCGGTCGGGCGATGCCCAAAATAATATTTATCCTCAAACCCTTCTACCTGTCCGCCAGCTCCGCAACGGAAATGATGGTCCATCACATTATGTCCCAGTTCGCCACTGCTGCTTCCCAATCCGTCGGGCCATATATCGGTGGCACTGTTCATCAATACCCAGGTGGAATTAAAGGAAGAGGCACAAAGGAAAACGATCTTACTGGTGAACTCATAGGTCTTGTTGTCGGTGGTGTCAAGTACCACAACACCTTTTGCCTTTTTGGTATCCTTATCATACATGATCTCTTTCACAAGAGAAAAGGGACGAAGTGTAAGGTTACCGGTTGCTTCGGCGGCTGGCAAGGTGGAAGATTGGGTACTGAAATACCCACCGAAAGGACAACCATTCCAACACATATCGCGGTACTGGCAAAGTTCACGTCCGGGTATCTTCTGGGTAATATGTGCCGAACGCCCAATGATTAGTGTCCGAAGGTTATTATAATGTTTTTTGATTTTGGCTGCCACATCCTTCTCCACGATATTCAATTCCATGGCGGGAAGAAAATGGCTGTCGGGTAGCTGGGGAAGATGCTCATAGGAACCCTGGATACCGGCGAATTTCTCCACATAGGTGTACCAGGATTCAACATCTTTATAACGAATGGGCCAATCCACACCGATGCCTTCCCGGCCATTGGCTTCAAAATCTTCTTCGCACCAGCGGTAGCTTTGGCGGCCCCACATCAGGGAGCGACCTCCCACATGGTATCCCCTGAACCAGGAATAAGGCTTTGATTCGGTAAAAGGACAATCCTTGTCTGAAGCCCAGTAGTGCAGGTTGCGTTCATTCAGTGGATAATCTCTTTTCAGGTTGGGATAATCTTCGATCATTTGTTGCGTACGGTCGCCACGGTGGGGGTATTCCCAGATCGGCTTATTGGCTTCCGCATAGTCCTTAACATGTTTGATGTCGCGGCCCCTTTCGAGGAGTAAAACCTTGAGCCCCTTTTCGGTCAATTCCTTGGCGGCCCAGCCTCCACTGATCCCTGAACCGACGACGATAGCATCGTAATGATTGTTTGGCATAAAAGCAATGTTGGGTTTCGTTTATTTCAGCACTAATTATATATCACAAATTTGAACAGCTTTCTTCAGCGATTTTAATTTTCCGGCCGTATCCTCCGGAGTGGGAATGAATTCCTGGGCCACATAACCCTGGTACCCGGTGGCCAGGATGGCTTTCATGATGGCAGGGTAGTATAATTCCTGTGTTTCATCGATCTCATTTCGCCCGGGAACGCCTCCTGTATGGAAATGGGCAATATAGGGATGGTATTCCCGTATGGTGTGAATGACATCTCCTTCATCGATCTGCATATGATAGATATCGTACAGCAGTTTGAAGTTGGCAGAGCCCAGGCGTTTGCAAAGTTCCACGCCCCAGGCGGTTTTGTCACATTGATAATCTTTATGGTCCACCTTACTGTTGAGCAGTTCCATCACCAGGGTAACGCCTCTTTTTTCAGCCTGCCCTATAACCTGTTTCAATCCATCTACGCAATTCTTCCAGCCCGTTTCATCGTCGTTGCCCCGCCGGCTTCCACTAAAACAGATGAGATTTTTATAACCCGCATCGGCTACCAGGTCAATATGTTTTTTATAACTTTCGATCAGCCGGGGATGAAATTTTGTATCATTCCATCCATCCACCAAATTGATCTCGGCACCATTGCACATGGTAGAGATTAATCCATATTTTTTTAACAGGGGCCAATCTGCAGGACCTACCAGATCGATTCCAACCAGGCCGATCTTTTTTGCTGCAATACAAAGTTCTTCGAAGGGGATACTATCATAGCACCAGCGGCAGGCCGAATGGTGGATATTTCCTTTTAATGATTTATCGGAAGGGGAGATTCCATTTCCTACGGCAGTAACAGTTTGTCCTGCAGTGAGGGCCAAAGAGCCTATGGCGATCTTTTTCAAGAGGTCCCTGCGGTTGGTTTTTTCCATGATCAAGCGTGTCGGTAAATTTACCAATTGGTAAAAACTAAATGTACTATTTTTAGTCACTTTAATTGGCTCGTTTGTAAAAAAATTATCAAATATCAATTCACTGCTATGAATAGGAAATTACGCATGGGAATGATCGGTGGAGGACAGGATGCCTTTATTGGGGCCATTCACCGGCACGCGGCCTGGATGGACGGCAAAACCGAAATCGTTTGCGGAGCTTTAAGTATTAACCCGGAAATAGCCCAGAAATCAGGCGAGGCCTTGTTTTTGAACGCTGACCGCATTTATTTGACCTATGAGGATATGATCAAAAAGGAGGCTCAACGTCCTGAAGGTGACCGAATGGATTTTGTCACCATCGTTACCCCCAATTTTGCTCATTTTGCCCCGGCGATGATGGCCCTTGAGCATGGATTTCATGTGGTGATCGAAAAGCCGATCACTTTTTCCCTTGATGAGGCAAAGCAGCTAAAGAAAAAAGTAGATGAAACCGGTCTGTTGCTATGTTTGACACATACCTATTCGGGATATCCAATGGTAAAACAAGCCCGTTCGATGGTTCAGGGAGGTGAGTTGGGCAAGATCAGGAAGATATGGGTGGAATATCCGCAAGGCTGGTTAAGCCGTTTGAGTGAACGTGAAGGGAATGCACAGGCTGCGTGGAGAACGGATCCCAAGAAGGGTGGTAAGAGTGCGGTAATGGGAGATATTGGTACCCATGGGGCGCATTTGGCAGAATATGTAACCGGACTAAAGATCACCCGGATCTGTGCCGATTTAAATACGATGGTGGAAGGCAGGGTATTGGATGATGATGGAAATGTATTGTTGAAATTTGAGAATGGGGCAGCGGGTGTATTGATCGCCACACAAATCGCAGCAGGAGAGGAGAATAATCTGCGGCTACGTGTTTACGGGGAAAAAGGTGGACTGGAATGGTCACAAATGGAGCCCAATACCCTGTGGGTAAAATGGCTGGATGCCCCCATGCAGGTGTTGCGCGCCGGTAGCAATTATACCGACCGGTTGAGTTCTTTTGCTACGTCCAACTGCCGTACCCCCGGCGGCCATCCGGAAGGATATCTTGAAGCCTTCGCGAATATCTATAAGAACTTTGCCGCCACACTCGCTTGTCGCCTGGATGGAGACAATCCAACCCCTGAAATGTTGGACTATCCAAGAGTAGAAGAAGGAATCCGCGGCATGGCGTTCATTGATAATGTGGTGGCTTCGGCTGCTTCGGAGATGAAGTGGGTGGACCATATTGTTTAATTATTTATTATTGATTATTTATTATTTATTTTTTTTTTTAAATGTTTCGACTTCTTACATCAGATAATAATCAATAATTTATTACTAATCTTATTGAAATGACTACACTTAAAGGCCCTGGTATTTTTCTTGCGCAATTCCTGGGAGACAAACCTCCATTCAATGACCTGCGATCCATTTGTACATGGGCCCGGGAGCTTGGATTTGTTGGCGTACAAATTCCAACCTGGGATGCCCGTTGTATCGATCTCCAGAAAGCGGCGGAGAGTAAGACCTATGCCGATGAATTAAAAGGCTTGATCAATGAATGCGGATTGGAGATCACCGAATTGTCTACCCACTTGCAGGGCCAACTGATTGCCGTGCATCCAGCGTACGATACCTTATTTGATGGTTTTGCGCCGGAAAGTGTGCGGGGTAACGGAAAGGCCCGCACCGACTGGGCGGTACAACAATTGAAATGGGCTGCGAAAGCCTCGCAAAACCTGGGATTGAATGCCCATGCCACTTTTAGCGGTTCGCTGCTCTGGCACACCGTTTACCCCTGGCCCCAACGACCAGCCGGGTTGGTGGAGACTGGTTTCAAGGAATTGGCTCGCCGATGGATGCCGATCCTGAATGAGTTTGATCGCTGCGGGGTAGATGTATGTTATGAAATCCATCCGGGGGAGGACTTACACGATGGCGTTAGTTATGAAATGTTCCTGGAGGAAGTCAACCAGCACCCTCGTGCCTGTTTGTTGTATGACCCTTCCCATTTCGTGCTGCAATGCCTTGATTATCTTCAATACATTGATCACTACCATCAAAGGATACGCGCCTTTCATGTGAAGGACGCAGAATTTAACCCCACCGGTAAACAAGGTGTCTATGGAGGCTTCCAATCCTGGATCAACCGGGCTGGCCGTTTCCGTTCACTGGGTGATGGACAGGTTGACTTCAAATCGATCTTCAGCAAACTCGCGGCCTATGATTATAAAGGGTGGGCCGTGATGGAATGGGAGTGTTGTATCAAGCATCCGGAAGATGGCGCCAGAGAAGGTGCCGGTTTCATAAAAGACCATATTATCCGTGTTACCGAAAAAGCGTTTGACGATTTTGCCAGTACTGGAAATAATGATGTATTTAACCGTACTGTTTTAGGAATAGAGTAATACCTTTACGAACCAAAAATAAACCCCTTTTAAGATATGAAAAAGACATGGATCGTACTTGCCGCAATGGCCACCCTGACCGCATGTAACAGTGGTGAAACCAAAACAACTTCTGCCGAAACACCTGCCACTACTGAAGTAAAGAAAGAAGAACCCAAGAGTAATCCGGATTATGACAAAGGATTGGCTATCGAGGTCACCCAAAATTGCAATACCTGTCATAAGATCGATGAAAAACTCATCGGGCCTTCCTATAAAGACATCGCCAATAAATACGAGAACAGCGAGGCAACAGTCGAGATGCTGTCCAAAAAAGTAATTGAAGGTGGTCAGGGTGTATGGGGTGAAGTGCCCATGGCTGCCCATCCTGAATTACCCGAAGAAGATGCCAAAGCTATTGTTAAATATATCCTGACATTTAAAGGAAAATAATATGCAAAAGACGATTCTTGCCTTTGCTTCTTTCTTTCTGCTTGTTTCCTGTAATAACACGGAATCAACAAAGGAAAAAGAAACACCTGCCCCTGTCGCTTCTACCGATAATACCCTTTCCGAACAGGAAAAGGCTGATGGTTGGCAATTGCTTTTTGATGGCAGAACCAAAACGGGTTGGCATGTATACAATGCCGTATCGGATGGTTCGGCCTGGGTAATTGACAGCGGGACCCTTCATTTGGATCCTAAAGAAATGATCGAATGGCAAACCAAAGGCGGTGGAGATATCGTCACCGATGCCGAATACGAGAATTTTCATCTGAAACTGGATTGGAAGATCGACACAGCCGGAAACAGTGGTGTGATGTTCTATATCCATGAAAGCCCGGATACCAGTTTACATAAATACGCCTGGTATACCGGACCTGAAATGCAGGTACTCGACAATGCCCGGCATGGCGATGCCAACAATGGCAAGCATCGTGCAGGAGACCTCTATGACCTGATCAGTTCTTCACCCGAAACCGTAAAACCTGCCGGTGAATGGAATCAGGTAGAGATCATCGCCAATAAAGGTTCGCTGGAATTATTCCTCAACGGTACCAAGGTGGTGCAGACCACCCTTTGGGATGATAACTGGAAAAAACTTGTAGCCGGAAGCAAATTCATCCGAATGCCTGAATTTGGTACCTACAAAAAAGGCCGGATCGGGCTACAGGATCATGGGAATAAAGTGTGGTTTAGGAATGTAAAGGTTAGGAGTTTGTAGGGGGCGGAGGACGGAGGACAGATGACGGAGGACAGATGACGGAGGACAGATGACAGATGACGGATGTTGGATGATGGATGTTGGATGTTGGATGTTGGATGTTGGATGTTGGATGTTGGATGTTGGATGTTGGATGTTGGATGATAGTGATTAAGATTTAAAGTTAATGAAAAATAAAGAGGGGCTTGAATTTCTTCAGGCCCCTCTTACTATTTAATCTTAAATTATTTATTTAAACTACTATCATCCAACATCCGTCATCTGTCATCTGTCATCTGTCA
>JANRLV010000134.1:0-23243 GCA_033762195.1 Chitinophagaceae bacterium
TTTGCTGTGCGAGACCTATGGTCTCGCACGATTCTCCCGTCGCCTCTGGCGCCATAAAAAACGGCTATAGGCAATGGTCAGTTTGTTATTCGAGTCGCCAGAGGCGACAAGATATCCGTGCGAGACCAGAGGTCTCGCACAGCAAGTCCGTCATCCGTCATCCAACATCCGTCATCCAACATCCAACATCCAACCTCCAACCTCCCAACTCCCACCAAACTTCCCTACATTTGCGCCCCTAACACACTCTATGGAAGTAAAATACCTGATACAGATCGCTGGTGAATTGAACCTTTCGGTCAAACAAATTACCAATGTAAGTGCCCTGCATACAGAAGGCGCTACCATCCCTTTTATATCCCGATACAGAAAAGAAGCTACCGGTAACATGGATGAGGTTCAGGTAGGCGCCGTGATCGACCGGCTGAAATATTTCTCCGAATTAGAGAAACGAAAAGAAACGGTCATAAAAACAATTGAAGAAGCGGGCAAACTAACCCCCGAACTCAGGAAACGGATCGAAGATTGCGTACAGTCAACAGAACTGGAGGATATTTATCTTCCCTTTAAACCCAAACGCAAGACCCGTGCCACCATGGCCATCGAAAAAGGGTTGGAGCCATTGGCCAAATTGATCTTTGAACAAAAACAACAGGAGTTCACTGCAGCCGTTCAATCCGCCTTGAATGAGGAGGTAAAAACAAATGAAGACGCCCTTCAGGGTGCCAGAGATATCATAGCAGAATGGGTGGCCGAAAACGAACAAGCCAGGAATAAGGTCAGACAACTCTTTACCGAATCAGCCATTGTGAACTCCAGGGTATTGACCACCAAAAAGGACGAAGAAGAGGCACAAAAATACCGGGATTATTTTGAGTACAGTGAACCATTGGATAAATGTCCCTCTCACCGCATATTGGCCATGCGGCGTGGGGAAAAGGAAGGTTTTCTGATCATGACCATCCAGATTGAAAAGGAAACCGCTCAGGAGGAACTCAAACGTATCTTCATTTCAGGCTCAGGTCCGGCATCTCACGAAGTAGGAATGGCCATCGAGGATAGCTTTGCACGTCTGCTCAAACCATCGATTGAAACGGAGTTTAGAATGTTGAGCAAGACGAAGGCCGATGAAGAAGCCATCAAGGTTTTTGCCGAGAACCTGCGGCAACTTTTGCTGGCCTCTCCTCTGGGAAGCAAGCGTGTCATGGCCATTGACCCCGGATTTCGAACCGGGTGCAAAGTGGTTTGCCTGGATGAGCAGGGAAATTTTCTAAAATACAATACCATTTTCCCCCACGCTCCGCAAAATGACCACACCGGGTCCGTCATTACCCTGAAGGAATTGGTCGCTACGTATAATATTGAAGCGATTGGGTATGGTAACGGTACAGCCAGTAAGGAAACCGATCAATTGGTCAGGGGAATTGATTTTGGACGCCCTGTATCGGTCTTTATGGTCAATGAAAGCGGTGCCTCAATCTATTCAGCGAGTGAGGTGGCAAGGGAAGAATTCCCCGACGAAGATGTAACCGTTCGTGGGGCAATCAGTATCGGCCGTCGCCTACTTGATCCCCTGAGTGAATTGGTCAAGATCGATGCCAAGAGCATCGGCGTGGGACAATATCAACATGATGTTAACCAGACCCGGTTAAAGGAATCGCTCGACCAGGTGGTGGAAAGTTGTGTAAACTATGTTGGTGTTGACCTCAATACAGCCAGCCGGCATTTGCTGACCTATGTTTCCGGATTAAGTGCCACCGTGGCCCGAAACATCGTGGACTACCGCAGTCGCCATGGTGGGTTTCGCACCAGGGAGGAACTGAAAAAAGTAACCATGCTCGGCCCCAAAGCCTTTGAACAATGCGCGGGCTTTCTTCGCATACCCGGGGCCGATAACCCATTGGATAATTCGGCGGTCCACCCGGAAAGTTATCATGTGGTGGAATCCATGGCCAAGCAATTACAATGCACCGTTCAGGATCTGGTGAAAGATACCGGACTACGCAAACAAATCAAAGTGCGTGATTTTGTCAGCGAATCCATTGGAGAGTACACCATTACCGATATCATTAAGGAACTGGAAAAGCCGGGACGTGATCCGCGATCACCCATTGAGGAGTTTCGTTTTGCCGAAGGCGTAAATACCATGAACGATCTAAAGCCGGGCATGAAGGTGCCAGGTATTGTCACCAATATCACCAATTTTGGCGCTTTTGTCGATATTGGGGTAAAACAAGACGGGCTCGTACATATCTCCCACCTGAGCAACCGCTTTATTGCCGATCCTAACGAAGCGGTTAAGTTGAATCAAAAAGTAATGGTGACCGTGCTGGAAGTGGATGTAGCCAGAAAAAGGGTTTCGCTTTCCATGAAAGACAATGCGGAAAAAACCAACGATCGAGGACCAAGACCTTCATTTAAGAATGAAAAAACGTCCAAACCTCAACCATTGAATGATTTTCAGGCGAAGCTGATGGAGTTGAAGAAGAACTTTAAGTCGTGAATGGCGAATGGTGAATAGTAAATAGTGAATAGTGAATAGTGAATAGTAGATAGTGAATAGGGAAAATTAGAACCTATAATTTACAAACTCAAATATATTTTCACCATTCACTATTCACTATTCACTATTCACGTCTCACGAAAATCACATCTCAAACCAACAAAAACTTCCCCCCACCCACTCTTTATCCTTATTGTACCGGACACCGATCATTTTGCCCTTGCTTAATCGGGCAAGGTGATTGGTAGGGACGGGGCGTTCCATGCCTTCCTTCCAAAAATAAAAAATGCGGATCTCTACTTTGGCCGGATCATCCGGCGTTTCGATGACCTCGGCATATTTTACTTTTCGTTGCAGGATCCAATTCTCCGGCTCTTTTACTTTTTGAATATCTTCTTCTGTTACATCGATCACAACTCCCTGGCCGGCAAAGGAGAACAAGGGTTTTAAAACATAATTCTCCAGATCAGCAGGTAATTGTTTTATCTCATGTAAAAAATAAGTGGCCGGGATATAAGGATGATGGATAAAAGGAATCGTGTATTTGCTGATGCGATAAAACCAATTGGGATGGGGTGCCCATTCCACATCCAGCGGCTCAAAAAGGATCTTGCCCTTTTCCTGCACCTCGGGTGTCTGTTGTTGAAGATCGTCAAAAATAAGCCGGTTATAGATACGGTGAATGGGCGTCCGGATCCCTTCACGCATATAGAACAGTTTGTTTCCCTCTTTGATCAATTCGGTCAGACATACCGGTTGTATGCCGATAAAATCCTGTGTGCAGTAAAAGTCGATCCTGGTTTTTTGCTGATGAGGGAATATCTCCAGCAGGATCACATTTTCGGGAGCATGATTGCCTAATACAATCTCCCGGAAGAGTTTCAAATAGCTTTCTCTTTCAAATCCACCCAGGTAATCGGTGAAACCCGGTGGCTTGGGGAAATACTTATCAAATATCTCAGGCAAAACGACCTCATAGGCAAAGAGGGTAGGGAAGCCCTGCATTTCGATCAGTTGTGGTTCATATTCCCCTTGTTCATTTACACAAACTCCAAAATCAAAGGCAATGAAATGCGCGTGTTCATTTTCGCCGGGAACAGCGAGCGAAGGAGGGACCGCCGCGTCGGTCATCGCCTTAAAGGACGGGTCAAGGATCACGTCCACGATACTTTCACAGGCATCGATCATTTTTGCCGTGAATTCCTTAGGGACAAAGACCGGTGTTTCCGCCACCCTGAATTCAATCGCACCCGGATGAAGGGCATTAAGCTCTTTCAGAAAGGCCTCATATTTTTCCGGGGTAAAAGATTGGTTGTAGGCTTTACGGAGTGAAGGGATCATACTGATTATTGTATTTTTTATGTCTCGATGCGTACATCAGTGGAAAACCTGGGGACTATAAACTTCCTTTATCCACCTCTTTGATAAAGGATATTACCCCGGGGAAGAAATGTTCCTGGTCATCCCACATACAAAGATGGCTTCCATTGGGGCAAAATAAATACTTTCCTTTTTGCACCATCTCACTTTGTTTCTTCATGGTCTCGGGATCCATGGTATCGTATTTGGCTCCTACCATCAGGGTGGGGACAGCGATTTCTTTCAGCCGGTCCTTGATATCCCAGGTGATCAACCGTCCTCCGGTTTTGAATTCACTCGGTCCCTGCATCATCACATAGATTGCCTTGTTATAATGCTTAAAGGACCGATTCACCGGCTCGGGCCATTCGGCCAGACGACAGATATGTTTGGAATAATACTCACTAAATACGAGTTCCTGGTATACAGGGTTGTCAAATTCCCCACGTGCTTCGTAGCCCTGCAGTGAATCCACCAGTGATGCACGCATGTCTTTTCTTAAAACAAGATTGTATTTTTCATAATCCGGTATACTGGCCATCATATTGCAAACGATCAATCCTTTCAGGTTTTGCTGGTATTTTAGCGCATATTCCATGGCCAGTATGCCACCCCAGGAATTGCCCAGCACAAAGAAATTTTGTTTGTCAGCTCCTATGGCTTTTCGAACCTGTTCCACCTCTTCTACAAAACGCTCAGTGGTCCATAAAGAGCTATCGGTTGGCTGATCACTGTAGTAGGAACCCAATTGATCGTACTCATAAAATTCAAAGCCTTCTTTGGGGAAATAACTTTCAAAGCACTCCATATATTCATGTGTGAAAGCAGGTCCGCCATGGAGCAGCAATACTTTTATCCTGGGGTTGTTGCCAAAGCGCTTTGTCCAAACCTTGAATTTTCCAACCGGTGTTTCAATGGGAATCATTTGTATCCCGGCTGTCTTGATCCCTTTCTCTTCCCAATCAAAGTAACCGCCTTTTTCCATAGCCTTGTCTTTTTCGGGCAGTTGGCAGGCCAGAAAGGGGAGGAGTAATAAAAGGGGCAGCAGTTTGGTGCGCATGTGCATGATTTTCCAATGAATGTACTTAAAAAAATCATTATGTTTGCGCCCATGTTGACAGAAGCCCGGAAGATCCGAATCGCTATTCTCGACCTATATGAAGGGCATCCTAATCAGGGGATGCGTTGTCTTCGCGAGATCATCAATCAATGGGGGGAATATCAGCACGTGGAAACAGAATATGAGGAGTTTGATGTGCGGCTGAAGAACGAGGTACCGGATATGTCATTTGATATCTACATTTCCAGCGGTGGACCAGGCAGTCCCCTCGAATCCCGCTATGCCGATTGGGAAACAGCCTATTTTTCCTGGTTAAAGGAACTGGAACGGTGGAATGAGAACCCGGACCATGTGCAGAAAAAATTCGTCTTCTTCATTTGCCACTCCTTCCAGTTGGTATGCCGGCACTACAATGTGGGCCTGGTGACCAAACGAAAATCAACCGCCTTTGGCGTCTTTCCAATTCATATGCTGGAAGATGAAGGCCAGGAGCCTGTTTTTAATGGGCTGAAAGATCCTTTTTATTCGGTTGACAGCCGTGACTACCAGGTCATCCAACCCAACCACTCGTTGTTAAAAAAGATGGGCGCTAAAATTCTCTGTATTGAAAAGAACCGGCCGCATGTGCCTTATGAAAGGGCCGTGATGGGCGTACGTTTCAATCCCTATATGATCGGTACCCAGTTTCACCCCGAAGCAGATGCCGTAGGTATGAGTATGTATTTGCAAACAGAAGACAAGAAAAAGACCGTGATCGAAAACCATGGGGAAGAAAAATGGAAAAGCATGATCGAACACCTGAATGATCCCGATAAGATCATGTGGACCTACTCACATATTTTGCCTAATTTTTTGAGCCAGGCATCTTACGCCTCACGCCTCACGATTGATGTCACTTCCTCAATCGTTTCCGCCAGCATTTTTTCCTTGCTCAATATCCATTCGGGTATTTTCCGGCCAGGTATCTTCCAGCCCTTCTCTTCCCGCGCCATGGAGAACATGATCCGTTCTCCCCGGTCGTCCACCACATCCACCGAGAACCCTGAAGCAGCCGGGTTGTCTTTATTGAATTGTCGGAAATTAAATTCCCTTAACCTTCCGGCTGCATTGATCAGCCGGGTAAATTGAATCATCTTCACAAATCGTATCTCCATTGGCTTTGGATTGTAAGCTCAATCCCATCAATTTCTATGCAAATACGCTGGTTTTGTGGATAACTCATGCTAAAATTATCAGGGTACAGCTTGACCGAGCTTTTTCACGGAGTTTTACGAAAATCCCTCGGAAACCAAATTCGGATTTTTTCATACATGTATCAACGGGCCATGGGGTATATCGCTATAAGGAAGTAGGGCTGCAGTCAGTCTGTAAGGGATGAATAGCTGTTAAACTAACCTATCCGCCAACCCGGTTGATCTCTTCTTCTGCGCCACTGGATGAGCGACGGGCAGGCTTATTACTTTTCCCAAACCGCCAGGAAAGAGACAGGTTGACGAGACGGGTATCCCTCTTGAGGATGAAATACTCGGTGGATTGCTCAAACTCCGTGAGCCCTTCCATACGAACCGTATAAAGCAGGTCACGGGCATTCAATTTCAGCGTGCCTTTATTTTTCCATATTTGTTTCGCCAGTCCCAGCGATAGCTGTCCGGTGGGTTCCAGTACCTCCTGAATATCATTTTGGTTTCGGCTGATGTAAAACCCGGCACATTCAGCCGTCCAACCCTTTCCTAACCGGAATTGATTGTTCATATTGACCTGAAACTGGTAAATACTGGCCCGGATGGATTTCCACAATTCCCCTTCGATGACCTTGTGATTAAAAATCGTTTCCAGGGTAACTGACCACCACTTTGCCGGATCCAATTGCGCACTGACTGATAAACCCCATACCTGGAGTTTACCAATATTCCCTTCAGTGTACTTAACCAATCCGGTTGCGGTATCCGAATAGAAGATTTGGGAGATATAGTCGCGTGTCTGGCTATAACTCACACTTGTATTGAGTTTTTCCTTGTAGGTATGACCCAATTCCCAATTCCAGGCATATTGCGGGAGGAAATAAGGATTCCCTTGCTGATAGGTGTATTTGTTTATGACAAATACAAAGGGGTTTAATTTTTGAAAGGCGGGCCGGTCAATCCTTCTGCCCATGGTCAGGCTTAATTGATTGGAACTATCCAACTGGTATTGAAGAAAAAGACTGGGGAAGAGACTGTTATACCTTCTGGTGAAAGAGGAATCCGGGTTTATGGCATTTCCCAATTGATGACCGGTATACCGGGTATGTTCATAGCGAAGTCCACCCTGTAGATTCCAGCGGCCCACTTCTTTTTTAAGGGTAAGATAGGCAGCATGAATGGTTTCGCGGTACTTGAAGTGATTGGATTTGCCCAGATCTTCTTCCCATCCATTGCCGAGGTCCATGGCATATTGGGCAATATTCTCCGTGGTAATGCGCGCCGATTTCCATCCGGTTTCCATTACGAATTGTTTGTCAAATTTGTGTTCATAATCCAGCTTCCCCGTATAGATCCGGATTGTTGAGGGGATATGGCCATTGATCAATTCGAGATAACCACCCGGGCCGCTCACCTCATTTTCAAATAGCTGGTCGTTGATGATCCGGTAACGGAAATGGTCAAGGTCGATGGACAAATTTCCCCGTTCGCCAAATTGGTGACGGCCATTGAGGTTGATGCCACTGTTTCGCCAGTCTGTCGTGTTCTCGCCATAGGTATCAATGACTGAATCTGACTGTCCGTTAGCCCCCAGCCACAACGCATTGCTTTGGCTCCGGCTGTACCTGAACAGATCCGTGCCGGTCACGGTCAATCCGATCGAGGTGTGTTTGCCTATTTGTTGATCAATACCTGTTCGCACCGTATGGGTGCCTCCGCCTCCCTCCGTGAGAAAGGGTTGATCCAATTGAGATTCAGGCGTAATCCCGTCCGGGGCATAATAGGTTCGCAAGGCAAACATGTCCATGAAATTCCTGTTCGCATTCATGGTGTAGTTAAAAAACAGGTTGGTATTATTCCTTTTGTAATTCAGGAGCAGGCTATTATTTGACTTAGGCAACCGGCCCTGCCCATACGAAGCGGTAAGGCTGCCATTCCATCCATCCTGTTTGTTCTTTTTGGTTTTGATATTGATGATCCCGGCATTACCCGCCGCATCATACCGCGCCGGGGGATTATCCATGATCTCAATGACATCCACCTGAGAAGCACTCATGCCAGAAAGGAGATTGCTCAGATCGGCCCCGCTGACATAAACCTGTTTATCATCGATCAATATCAATACACCGGATTTACCTTTCAGGCTGATATTTCCATTTCGGTCGATCGTGATACCGGGCGATTTTTCCAATACCTCCATCACCGTTGCCCCGGCATTCGTGATCCCTGCTTCAACATTTACGATCGTCTTATCGGCCAGTATCCTCACCGGTGGTTTCCGGGAGGTTACCTGCACCTCGCCCAAGGTGGCGATCTCACGGGATAATTGTATTGAAATTTCCAGGCTTGCAGGAGGTAACAAAATGGTCTTTGACTGATATCCTATCAGACTGACGCGCAACACCAGTTCACCACTTGTTCTGGTTGAAAACGACCCACGTCCCAGTGAATCGGTAAAAAGTCGTGTGACCTGAGAAGAATCCGAAGGCATCAGCACTTCAACCGTGACATGGGCCAGGGGTTTACGGGATTCATCCACCACAAGGACAGTCTTTTGTTGCTGCCCCCGGGCATATAGCGTAGCCAGGGTTAAAAGAAGAAAAAGGAATTGCTTGGACATAACCGTGACAATATATCCAAATATTTGACGACAAAAAGGTGTTTTTATGTCAATGGTGTTAAAGTAGGTACGGGTAACCCCCTAATTTGTCCACCTTGCACAATAAGCGACCGGGGAAAGAGTTTGAAATGTATTGACTCTCTGGTAAACTCTATTTTTTAAGACCTTAAAATCAGTGCATATGGAAAAGCGAATAACCGGTCTGCCGAACCCTATCCTTACACAAATGGTACACAACACTACCTCCTGGGTAGGGCATTTTGAACATGATCCCCGAACCCGCGAAGCGGGTCAGGTTTTCTCCTGCCCCGATGAAACCGACCTGGGTGGTATCGAAATTTTCTCCGACCTCGTCCATCATCCCGGAAGGGTCCTCCTGGAACTTTACCGCTTTGATCTGGAAAATCAGGAATGGGGACCACTACTTGCCTCCTCCGAAAGAGAGGTTGGCAGGGAAGATGATTCGTCCTGGATCCAGTTTCGGGTGGACCCCGTACACCTCGAAAAGGGAAGCCAATATGGGTTTATCGTCAGCAGCCAGGAGGCTTTTGTAGCGCTGGGTGAAGCAGCCTGGCCAAATGATGCCTCTCATCCATGGGGTAAAGAATGGTCTGCCAGTGATGTCGATGCCGACGGACATTTTTATGATCATTTCTCTCTGGCCTTCAAACTTGATCAGGAAAAGGAATAATTAAAAAAATTGGAAAGGTGATTTACCTTTAGTGCCATCAAAAACCTGGCACATGAGATCTCTTTTTGTTTTATTCATCTCCTTGCTTCTGATCAATAATGTTAATGGTCAGCTTCGGCTTCCCGCCCTTTTTTCCGATCACATGGTCCTGCAACGGGATCAAAGCAACCATGTCTGGGGATGGGCTGCTCCTGATACGGAGGTACAGGTGGAATTTATGGGCAAATCCTATTCCGTCTATGCAAATTCCCGTGGGCAATGGTCTGTCTACCTCGAGCCTGTGAAAGGCGGGGTTGGTGGAACCCTGGTTGTCCGCTCTGGAAAAGAGACCCTTTCCTATAGCGATGTGGTAGGAGGTGAAGTATGGGTTTGCAGTGGACAGAGCAATATGGAATGGCGAATGGATATGCTTCCTGCCACCTACCCCGAAGAACTCAAAACTGCAACGAATGATCAACTTCGTTTTATCACTGTTAACAAGTCACTTGCTACCTCAGCAAATGAAGACCTGGATATTCAATACCCCTGGGCATCGATCAACCCTGCTACAGTCGGGCATTGTTCCGCAGTGGCCTATTGGTTTGGCAAGAAGCTCCAAAAAGAACTCAATGTACCGGTTGGATTGATCGTTACCGCCTGGGGCGGAACGCCAGCAGAAGCGTGGACCTCCTATGAAGGGCTCTATGCCTTTCCTCATTACCAGCAGGTTTACCGGGATAAGATCAGGCCGATGGACCTGGCCAATCTTTCCCAAAAGAAAAAGGAACTCTATCAACAATTTCTGGACCAGGTAAAAGCGAGTGGAGACTATTCGCGCAAAGTGCTTCAACCGGGATTTGATGATACCCAATGGAAGGAAATGGTATTGCCTCGCCCATGGGAAGAAATGGGTTATCCTGCACTGGATGGAATCGTAACCTACCGCATCCGCTTTAATGTGAGCAAGGCCGATGCTGGTAAGCCTGCGGTGCTAAATACACCTGGAATTGATGATATTGATTCAACCTACCTGAATGGAACTTTTTTGGGGACTACTTCCGTTTGGGATAAACCCCGAACCTATGCCATTCCTGCCGGAGTGCTAAAAGCCGGAACAAACATTATTGCTGTCCGTGTACAGGATAACCAGGGAGGTGGGGGATTTGCAGCGGTACCCGAAAAGTTTCATGTGAAAGTCGGCAATAAGATCATTCCCCTGTCCGGTAAAGCAAAATTTGAGATCATTGCAGAATTAAAAGACCTTACCGCAGGGCATGGTGCCATTGAACACCAGCCTTCGGTGCTTTATAATGCCATGATTGCCCCGATCATACCACTTCGATTCAAAGGGGCCATCTGGTACCAGGGGGAAAGCAATGCCAATACAAAGGAGCAATCCCTGGAATACCGTCAACTCTTCCCCGCCATGATCCGCGATTGGAGAAATAAAGCAGGTCACGATTTCTCTTTCTTATTTGTCCAATTGGCATCCTTTGGTGCGGTGAAGAAAGAACCTGTAGAAAGCAACTGGGCCCTTTTACGCGAAGCACAATTGTTCACCCTGCTTCTGCCTAATACAGGTATGGCTGTTACAACCGATGTTGGAAATCCGCAGGATATACATCCTGTTCGAAAACAGGAAGTAGGCGAACGATTGGCGGCAGAGGCCATGCATACTACCTATGGGAAAATGGAACTGGTGAGTCAGGGGCCAAAGTTTACCTACGCGACAACAGAGGGGGATAAAATGACGCTTACGTTTACGCATATTGGTTCCGGATTGGAAGCAAGAGGCGGTGCATTAAAACATTTTGCTGTTGCCGGAGAAGATAGAAAATTCTATTGGGCGGAAGCTACGATCAAGGACAACCGGGTGATACTCACCTGCAAACAAGTACCTAAACCCGTAGCCGCACGCTATGCATGGTCGGATAGTCCGGTAGATGCCAATTTATATAATAAGGAAGGATTTCCGGCTTCTCCATTTCGGACCGATAGCTGGTAATACGAACTTATTGGATACACGGATCTTGCTGATTCGGGAAATAAAAAAAGGATGGTACAAACTTTATGTTTGTACCATCCTTTGTCATTTTGTAAGTATTTGAAAGATCGTTGAAATCTGTTTTCCCGATCTTTTCTGAAATTAATATCTGTACAACTCCGACTTGAACGGTCCATTCTGGGGAATACCCAGGTAGGAGGCCTGTTCATTGGTCAGTACATCCAGTTCCACACCGATCTTAGCGAGGTGCAGACGGGCAACTTTCTCATCCAGATGTTTGGGAAGAACATATACTTTGTTTTCGTAGCTCTTGTAGTTGGTCCACAATTCGATCTGGGCCAGGGTCTGGTTGGTAAAGGAGTTACTCATTACAAAGGAGGGGTGACCCGTAGCGCAACCCAGGTTAACCAGGCGACCTTCGGCCAACAGAATGATATCCTTACCATCTACATTATACAGGTCAACCTGAGGTTTGATCGTGTCTTTGGTATGACCGTAGTTGTCATTCAACCAGGCTACGTCGATCTCGATATCAAAGTGACCGATATTGCAGACGATGGCTTTATCTTTCATCAATTTGAAATGTTCGCCCGTGATCAGGTCGCGGCAACCGGAGGCGGTAACTACGATATCAGCTTCTTTCACGGCGTCTTTCATTTTCTTCACTTCAAAACCGTCCATAGCAGCCTGAAGGGCACAGATCGGGTCGATCTCGGTAACGATCACGCGGCAACCGGCACCGGCCAAAGAGGCAGCAGAACCTTTACCCACATCACCATAACCACCTACCACAGCCACTTTACCAGCCAGCATCACATCAGTGGCACGGCGGATACTGTCAACCAGTGATTCCTTACAACCGTATTTGTTGTCAAATTTTGATTTGGTAACGCTGTCATTTACGTTGATGGCGGGAATAGGCAAGGTGCCTTTGGCCATACGCTCATACAGACGGTGAACACCGGTAGTGGTTTCTTCGCTCAGTCCTTTCACGTGCTGGATCAATTCAGGGTACACATCAAATACCATATTGGTCAGGTCACCACCATCATCGAGGATCATGTTCAGGGGGCGGTCAGCACCACCGAAGAACAAGGTCTGCTCGATACACCAGTCAGCTTCCGCTTGGGTCTGACCTTTCCAGGCAAATACACCAATACCGGCAGCAGCGATCGCCGCAGCGGCATGATCCTGGGTAGAAAAGATATTACAGGAGCTCCATTTTACTTCGGCACCCAGGGCAACCAGGGTTTCGATCAACACAGCGGTCTGGATGGTCATATGCAAACATCCGGCGACACGGGCTCCTTTCAAGGGTTGGCTTGCGCCATATTCGTTGCGGAGGGCCATCAGACCGGGCATTTCAGCTTCAGCCAGACGGATCTCTTTACGACCCCACTCAGCCAGTTCAATATTGGCCACTTTGTAGGGCAATTTGAAATCAATGGATTTGGTAGTTGTAGACATGCTTTAGGTTTTATTGCCACAAAGGTAGGCTCATAGTGGAATATTCCAACAATTATTGATAATTTAGTGTTTTATTCTAAAAATGCCATATTTTGTTATTGAATATTCTGTCTATTTATGAAAAAAATGAGCAAAAAAGAGGATTATACTATGACCGCTCCATCCCTGGATACAAAGGACATGGAAATACTGTCCCTGTTGCAGGAAAATGCCCGGATGTCGGTCAAAGAAATAGCCGAAAAGGTACATTTAACCCCAACACCGGTTCATGAAAGGATCAAGCGGCTGGAAGATACAGGGGTGATCAAACAATATGCGGCCTTATTGGATCCCGCCAGCGTGAAGAAAAGCTTGATGGTGATCTGTTATGTTTCCATCCGCCAACACAACAAGAACGCGGGTATCAAATTCATCAAAGCCATACAGGAAATGCCCGAAGTGATCGAGTGTTACAATATCTCCGGCGAATTTGATTTTATGCTAAAAGTGGTGTCAGAGAATATGGATTCCTATTACAATTTTCATGTCAACAAACTCAGCCAGATCGAGAATATGGGACAGGTGCAGAGTGTGTTTGTGATGGGGGTGATAAAGGATACGCATTTGTTGGTGGGGTGAGGTTGGATGATGGATGATGGATGACTGATGACAGATGACAGATGACGGATGACAGATGAAGGATGTTGGATGACAACTTCGTCGCTCTCTTTTCTGTCATCTGTCATCGGTCATCTGTCATCTATAACCCAACATCCGTCCTCCCTCCCCCAACCCCCAACTCCATCACAAAATCATCCATCACAAACCCATTTCCTATCTCCAGCACCATTTCTTCGCGTACCACGAAGCCAAGTCGGTCGTAGAAGGTTTTTGCCGGGTTATTTTTATTGACCTGCAGGATGATCTTTTTACCCCCTTGCTTTTTTACGGCATCAGTTACCTGGTCAACCAGTGCCCTTCCGGTGCCTTTTCCATGCTCGGAGGGCAGGACATATAATTTATGCAATTTGAATTCTTCGGGGGAAAGACGCTGATATGCGGCGAATCCAACCAGGGTGTTCTGGTTTTCCACGAGCAAAAAAATACAGCCTTCTTCCATTTGTTTTTGCAGGGCCGCTTCGCTGTACATCATTTCAAGCATATAATCAATCTGCTCGCTGGAAATAATGGAACTATAGGTGTCCGGCCAGATCGCAAAAGCCAGCGACCGGATATGGGGAATGTCTTCTTGTTTGGCTTCTCGAATGGATCGCATTTTCGTATAAATGAGCGTCCCTTAGTGCCAGAGCGTCCTGCAGTTAAATTTACTGCGAGGTTGCAAAAGCGCTAAGGGAACGCGGAGAGCTTAGCCTAATTTTTTCTTCAGGTTTTCATCAATGGCATCCAGGAATTCCTCGGTATAGAGGTAATGTTCTCCATGGTTCACTTTATTGCCATGTATACAGACCGCAAGATCTTTTGTCATCTTACCACCTTCTACTGTTTCAATACACACAGCTTCCAGGGCATTGGCAAAATCGATCAGGGCCTGGTTATTGTCGAGTTTGCCGCGAAAAGCCAATCCACGTGTCCAGGCAAAGATCGAGGCAATGGGATTGGTGGATGTGGGCTTACCTTTTTGATGTTCGCGGTAGTGACGTGTTACCGTACCATGGGCCGCTTCTGCCTCCATCGTTTTTCCATCGGGGGTGATCAAAACGGAGGTCATGAGGCCTAGTGAACCAAATCCCTGGGCAACCGTATCGCTTTGTACATCGCCATCATAGTTCTTACAGGCCCAAACAAAATTGCCATTCCATTTCAGGGCGCTGGCTACCATGTCATCGATCAGGCGGTGTTCATAGATGATACCGGCGGCATCAAATTTGGCCTTGAATTCATTTTGATAGATCTCTTCAAAAATATCTTTGAACCGGCCATCGTATTTCTTGAGGATGGTATTCTTGGTGGAGAGATAAAGTGGCCATTTTTTGCTGAGGGCCATATTGAAGCAGCTCCGCGCAAAACCAATGATGCTCTCGTCGGTATTGTACATGGTCATGGCCACACCATCGCCTTTATAATTGTACACTTCAAATACCTGCGGTTCGCCACCACCTTCAGGTGTAAAGGTCATGGTGAGTTTTCCTTTCCCTTTGATGACGGTATCCGTAGCCCGGTATTGGTCACCAAAGGCATGACGTCCCACAATGATGGGGGCGGTCCAGTTGGTCACCAGCCGGGGTACATTCTTCATTACGATCGGTTCGCGGAAGACCGTACCATCCAGAATGTTGCGGATCGTTCCATTCGGGCTCTTCCACATTTGTTTCAGATTGAACTCTTTTACCCGTGCTTCATCAGGGGTTATGGTAGCACACTTGATACCAACACCGTATTCTTTGATCGCATTGGCCGCATCAATCGTGACCTGATCATTGGTCGCATCCCGATACTCCATCCCGAGATCATAATATTTGATATCTACCTCCAGATAGGGAAGTATGAGTTTGTCCTTGATGAATTTCCAGATAATCCTTGTCATTTCATCGCCGTCCAGTTCCACGACCGGATTGGCCACCTTGATTTTTTGTGCCATAATTCTTGTAATGTTTTGAATAGCTGCAAATTTAGGGGTTTCCGTAAATGTTCAACCCGGTGCCCGAATCGGGCATTTTATCGTTCAAGAGGGGCAATTCACCGATTTTGAGGCCCTTTATCGTTTCAGGTTACCTAACTTTGCATTACTGATAGGTAGCAATGCAAGATTACAAGGTACTTCTCCATTTTATTAATAAATTCACGGAACTGTCCGAGGGGGAGTTTCATGAGTTTATCCAACCCCTGACAGTCAAGCGTCAATTTGAAAAAAGACAAGTGATCACCGGGATAGGGGAGGTGGAAAACTATTTCAACCTGATCACCCGCGGCCTTGTAAGAAAATACTATCTGAAAAATAAAGAGGAAGTTCACACCCAGATTTCTAAAGAAGGACAGATCATTCTGGTACAAGATTCCTTTCTTGGCCGTGACCCCTCGAATTACTGTCTCGAAGCTATTGAACCTACGACGCTGATTTCGATTTCCTATAAAGACCTGGAAACGATCTTCAGTTCATCGGCCAAGATGGAACACCTGGGTCGCAAAGTCGTAACCTCGATCGCCATTTTACAAGACAAATGGCAATCTAAATTGGTGCAGGAATCGCCCAGAGAAAGATTTATAGATTTTGTAAGCCGCAACCCGGATCTGATTCAACGGGTGCCCCAGAAATACCTGGCCTCTTTACTCAATATCAAACCAGAGACCTTTAGCCGCTTCAAGCACCTGCTTCGTTCCCGAAAGGCCTAGCGCCTATCCCAGGGCCACATCCAGGATCATCATCACCAGAAATCCTCCGATGAAACTCAATACGGAACGATCGGTGTATTTGTCACGCTGTGTTTCCGGAATTACTTCTTCAACGACCACATAGATCATCGCACCTGCCGCAAAGGCCAGGGCAAAAGGCAATACAGGTTGCATATACATGACGGCCACCGCACCAATGACACCAGCTATCGGCTCTACAATGGCGGATAACTGCCCAAACCAGAAACTTCGCAAACGACTGACCCCATGCCGGCGAAGAGGCATGGCCACCGCAATCCCCTCCGGAAAATTCTGAATCCCGATACCCAGGGCCAGGGCGATAGCTCCTGCAATAGAGGCTTCAGGCATACCTTCTGCGGCAGCGCCAAACAGAACGCCAACCGCCAAACCTTCCGGAATATTATGTAAGGTAATAGCCAGAATGAGCAAGGTAGTCTTATGCAGTTTTGTTCTGACCCCTTCGGTTTCCTCCACCCCGAAGTTGATATGGAGGTGGGGCAGGTATTTATCCAATCCATAAATGAACATGGCACCCAAAAAGAATCCCACGGCGGCCGGCATCCAACTCCAGCCAGGATACAGTCTTTCCGATATTTCAATCGCCGGGTTTAACAGGCTCCAGAAACTGGCGGCGACCATCACCCCGCCCGTAAATCCCAGCATCGGGTCGAGGACACTCCGGCGCATCGTCTTAAAAAAGAAAACCAGCGAAGCACCAAGGGCTGTTACCAGCCAGGTAAAGAGCGTTGCTAATAAAGCAGATTGCACAGGTCCGAGCTCAGCAAAAAAGGCTTCAATTGATTTCATGGTTATTTCCGGATAAATAGGTTACTGGCTAATTGTTCACTAATGATAAAAGGAGCAGCACGTCCGATCCGGATTTCAACCGAACCATCAAAAGCAAATTTTCGGAGCAATTCAATTTTAGTCCCAATGCCAATCTTACGTGCCGATAATAGTTCCAGCAGGGCGGGGGATTGGTTGCTCACTTGTATCACTACTCCCGTTTGTGTGGGTTCCAATTGACTGAGCATGGTTTGGGGACTCGATTCCATTTTACCTGAACTATCCGGTATCGGATCACCATGCGGATCGAACTTGGGATAACCCAGATATTCCTCCAATTTATCAATGAGTTTTCGGCTGCTTACATGTTCAAGGTGTTCGGCTACTTCGTGTACCTCATTCCATTCAAACTTTAATTTTTCAGAAAGAAAGTACTCCCACAAACGATGACGACGGATAATACCCAGCGCTGTTTTCTTTCCTTCGGGACTAAGCCGAAATCCATGGTAGGGTTGATAGTTGACCAATTTTTTGGTTTTCAACTTTTTCAACATATCTGTCACCGAAGCCGGTCTTGTTTTTAATTCGGCCGCCAGCGCGTTGGTGGTCACCGTTTCCCCTTCTCCCTGAAGATGGAAAATAGCTTTGATATAATTTTCTTCGCTGACCGAGTAATTCATTTTGCCTAAAATAAAATTTAGACAAATCTAAAAAAAATTCTGTAAACCGGAAAATAACCTTTCTGTAAGGGGGGAATACGGTATATTGGGGAAAATTTTCAGGATGAAAAGGATCTTTTTGTTCCTTTTGGCCATCGGGATATTGGGTGGTTGTGGAAAAAAGAAAAAGCCATCGTTATCGGGCGAGGAACCAGTTGAGATCAGCGATTTCGTTGAATCTTTTCCATTGAAGAAACCGGCCCTTGTTTTTTCCGATACATCGATCCGGAAGAAGGACAATGATTCCCTGCGGATCAGCCGAAAGATATTTACTCAATTCATTCCCGATTCCATCGTCAACGCACTTTTTGGAAAAGCCGTTAAGCCTAAATTCTATCCCGTGGCCCGGGTGGAAGACCCGGAAGGCGAGACCTACCTTTTTTCCAAACTTGTTGGCGGGGAAAAAAGGATCATCCTGGTTTCCGCGCTGGACAAAAAACTAACCTATGGTAATTCCATGATCCTTTTTCAGCAGGACAAGAACAGCGCTACCCGTGAGCAAAGCAATATGGATGCGCGCTTTGTGATCAACAAGACGGTTCAGATGACCAAGGCTGATGGCACGCAGGCAGACGGGAAGGAATCATATGCCTATGACAGCGAATTAATGAAATTCACCCTGCTGATGACCGAAGCCCTGGATGACCGTATCCGGGAGGTGATCAACCCCATCGATACTTTGCCGGTCAAGAATAAATATTCGGCTGACTATTCCCGTGATAAAATGAATATCGTCTCCATCCGTGACGCGGCGCGTCCCGGGCGGATGATCTTTTTTATCCACTTTGAAAACAAAGCTGGTGATTGCAAAGGGGAGATCCGGGGGGAAGCAAAATTTATCTCTGCCAACAAAGCCGTTTACAGTAAACCAGGTGACCCCTGTCAATTAGCCTTCCTCTTTTCCGCCAGTTCCGTGACCTTAAAAGAAGAGGCCGCTTGTGGCAATTGGCGTGGTCTGGAATGTGTGTTTGATGGGGCATTTCCCAGGAAAAAGACATCGAAAGCGAAAAAGAGCAAGGGCTGAGTCCTATCTTATTTCGAATTTTGCTATTATATTGCGCCCGCAAAGTGTAAAAAAGACACATTATGAGTTTTAGACATTACAAGCTTCCGTACGCCTGCGATGAACGTTATTCAAAGAAGATCGCTTACTTCTCCATGGAGTTTGGGATACATCAACCCTTGAAAATATACAGTGGTGGATTGGGTTTTTTGGCGGGCTCACATATGCGGAGCGCTTATGAGTTGAGACAGAACATGATCGGTATCGGCATTCTGTGGAAATACGGGTATTATGACCAATCCAGGAACCAGGACCAGACCCTGCAGGTAACCTGGATGGAAAAGAATTTCAGCTTTCTGGAAGATACCGGTATTAAATTTCAGATCAATGTACATGAACATCCGGTGTGGGTAAAAGCCTATTACCTGAATCCGGAAACCTTCAAAACGGCCCCCTTATTTCTTTTGTCCACCGATATTCCGGAGAATGACTACGTGTCACAAACCATCACCCATCGGTTATATGATGCGAATGTGGCCACCAAAGTTGCCCAATTCATTCTGTTGGGGGTAGGTGGTGCCAAATTGGTGGATGAACTCGGGTTCAACCCCGATCTCTACCATATGAACGAGGCACATGCCCTTTCCTCTGCTTTTTATCTGTATAAAAAGTATGGGAACAATATCGAGGAAGTGAGGAAAAGATTGGTGTTCACCACCCATACGCCAGAGGAAGCAGGTAATGAGAAACACGATATTTACCTCTGTCATAAAATGAGTTATTTCTGTGGGCTTTCCGTGGATGAAGTGAAAAAGCTGACCCAGAATAACGATGATCAGTTCAACCATTCTCTTGCCGCACTCCGTTTTGCCAAACTGGCCAATGGCGTATCTCAATTGCATGGGGTGGTTTCCAGACAGATGTGGGGAAAATACCAGAATATTTGTCCCATTATATCCATAACCAATGCCCAGAACTGGCGCTATTGGGCCGATAAGCAATTATACCGGTTTAGTGAAGAAGGCAATGATTGGGCTTTTGATGACCGGAAAAAGCACCTGAAGAAAAGGGCTTTTGAGATCGTAGCCGACCAAACCGGAAAATTATTTAATCCGGATGTGTTTACGATCGTATGGGCGCGCCGCTTTGCCGGATATAAGCGGGCCGGGTTGATCGCGTCTGACCTTACCCGGTTCAATCGCCTGATGGAGGATACGCGTTACCCCATTCAGATCATTTGGGCAGGTAAACCTTACCCACTCGATTATCCGGCGATCTCTGAATTCAATGCACTGGTGCACCTGAGTAAGAATTATAACAATGTGGCGGTGCTGATCGGTTATGAACTCGCCTTGTCCAAACGCCTGAAACAAGCCGGCGATATTTGGTTGAATAATCCCCGTGTACCACGCGAAGCCTCAGGTACAAGTGGTATGACCGCAGCCATGAATGGTGCAGTCAACTTCTCCACGGATGATGGTTGGATTCCTGAGTTTATCAACCATGGGAACAATGGATTTGTTGTACCCAAGGCTGATTATGACCGTATGTCTGTACAGGAACAAGATCAATACGACCTGGATAAATTATACGAGATACTCGAAAAACAAATTCTGCCATTATACTACAATGACCGTGATACCTGGAGACAGATCACCAAGAATGGTATGCGGGATGTGCGATTCCAGTTTGAAAGTAATAGGATGGCGCACGAGTATTATGAGTTGCTTTATAAGTAGGTTACGTGAGACGTGAATAGTGAATCGTGAGACGTGAATCGTGAGTAGAAAACTCTTGCCACTCACCTTTCACTATTCACCTCTCACGCCTCACGTCTCACGAAAATCATCCTTCAAATAAAGATCTTAGCCGATTTATCACTCTTTCCACAATTGCATCGGGGCAGGAGGCACCGCTGGTAATCAGGATATCAACTGGTTCCTTTTCGGGTAAATAATTCTTCGTGTTCTTTTCGAGTTTATGGTGAAAATCAAAATGCTCGATCTCCTCCTTTGACAGGAGTTTATTTTCATCCTGTATGAAATAAGTAGGCAATTTTTCTTCGCACAATTCTACGAGGTGAGAGGTGTTGGATGAATTATATCCCCCGACTACAATGGCCAGATCCGCTTTTGTTTCGAGCATGCCATAAACAGCACTTTGGTTATCATTCGTCGCATAGCATAGCGTGTCACGCGTATCCGCAAAGCGGGTGGAAACCTGATCTGGTGCTGGTTGATAGGTAGCGATCATGACCTGTTTCAAATGATCAGCGATCGCCTGTGTATCACTGGCCAGCATGGTCGTCTGGTTCACCACACCGATCTTTTGAAGATCGCGTTCCACCTTAAATCCCGACGAATACTGCCCTTCAAATTCCACATAGAATTGTTCCGGTTGTTTTTCACCGGAAATATATTTGCCCAATTCTATGGCCTGGCCCATGTCCTTTACCACCACGGAAGCAGCATAAAATGAGGCGTGTGAAAAGGTGGCCCTTGTTTCCTCATGCCTGGGTTTACCATGAATCACGATCGTATAATCCTTACGGGCGATCTGTTCACTCCGGTTCCAGACCTTTTCAACAAAAGGGCAGGTGGTATTGTATTTTTCGATCTGGATCCCGATGTTTCGAAGTTTTTCTTCAATTTCCAGGGTGGTGCCAAATGCGGGGATCACCACAATATCATCAGCGGTCAACGATTCAAAGGGGATGAGTTGTTTTCCATAGGTATCCTGCATAAAGGTGATACCATAGGATTGCAGGTCGGCATTCACCTGAGGGTTGTGGATCATCTCACTCAATAAAAAGATACGCTTGTCCGGATTCTCAGCAATGGTACGAAAGGCGATCTCAATGGCATTCTCCACCCCATAGCAGAATCCAAAATGACGGGCCAGGTGAATACGAAGGGCACCAAAATCAAGCAGGGTAGGGGAAAAGTCCTTTTTTAACTTATCCTCCTCTTTTCGTTTTTGTTTGACCGCGGTGATCAGCGGACTTCGGTACATTTCAGGTATCTCGAAACTCTTCATTTGGCAAAATTACCCTCTTTCATGGTTATGCTATAATTCATAACTGCTATTTCTTATTTTCACATCTTATTTTACCCATGCCAAAACCTTTCCCCACACCCGATTGGGTACGCCACACGAATGTTTATGAGGTCAACCTTCGACAGTACAGTCAGGAAGGAACCATACAGGCTTTTATTCCCGCATTGCCCCGTTTGCGCGCCATGGGTGTTGAAACCCTTTGGTTCATGCCAATAACCCCCATTGCGCGTCAGCATATGAAAGGAACGATGGGAAGCTATTATGCCTGTGCTTCTTACAAAGGCGTTGATCCTGAATTCGGGACAGAGGCCGACTTTCGGGAACTGGTGAAAATAGCCCATGAAATGGGTTTTAAAGTAATACTCGACTGGGTGGCCAACCACACAGGCTGGGGACATGAATGGACTGTCCAGCATCCCGACTGGTATGAAAAAGATCCATCTACGGGCGATTTCAAGCGCGCTTCAGGGATGGACGATATCATTGAGCTTGATTTCTACAACGCCGATATGCGGGCAGCTATGATCGAAGCCATGCAATGGTGGGTGAAGGAATTTGACATTGATGGTTTCCGTTGCGACCTGGCGGCCTGGGTGGAATATTTCTTCTGGCAGGAAGCGAGACCCGAGTTGGAAAAAATTAAACCCCTTTTCTGGCTGGGTGAATTTGATGAGCTCGAAAACCCGGAATACATGGGTGTATTTGATGCCTGCTATTCCTGGAAATGGATGCACCGTACCCGCGAGTTTTACCAGCAACGGTATCCACTTTACGAACTCGAATCATTGCTGGAACGATACCAACAGGTTAACCGGGACGGTTCAATGCAGATCTGGTTTACGACCAATCATGACGAGAACAGCTGGAACGGGACCGAGTATGAGAAGTATGGCGATATGGCCCGTGGCCTCGCTGTTTTCAGTGCTACCTGGAGCGGAATCCCTCTCCTCTACACCGGCCAGGAAGCGCCCAATCACAAGCGCCTGGCTTTTTTTGATAAAGACCCTGTGGAATGGAATGGGCAGTTTTATCTTGAAAATTTCTACAAAGTTTTACTGCAACTTCATAGTCAACACCCGGCCCTAAGCGCGGGTGACCCGGATACACTTCCGATTCGCCTGCATACCAGTGCAGATGATAAGTTGTATGCTTTTCTGCGAAAGAAAGGTGAAAGGGAAGTGCTGGTCATCCTCCATTTTTCGGATGAATTTGAAATGTCTTTTTCCATACCCGATACCCGACTGGAAGGAACCTTCACTGAATTGTTTTCCGGTCAATCAAAAAACTGGAGCGAGGAAAGAGAAGGGAGGATTATGGGGTGGGGGTACTATGTTTATGTGAAATAAAATTTCAGAAATAAGGAATAAGAAATAAAAAAAAGGAATGAGAAAGTAGAGAGCACTCTTTCTCATTCCTTTTTTTTATTTCTTATTCCTTATTTCTCAGTCTTCATTCAACTTCA
>JANRLV010000135.1:0-8826 GCA_033762195.1 Chitinophagaceae bacterium
CATTATGCGCCCCGATTATTCGCATAAAATGTTCAATGACCGCCGTGGGAATTACTCCCTGCTGATGGAAACGCTGGCCATGGGTGCCTGATCGTTTCTGCTTTCTGCTATTTTACCTCCAATTTTTATTGTTCACGAAAAAAACGATTGTCCATGTCACAAACGACAACTTCTTCCATACAAAAAGATATTTCCAATGACTTTCTCCCGCTCGAAGGGACTGATTATGTGGAATTTTATGTGGGAAATGCCAAGCAGGCAGCCCATTACTACATGAACGCTTTTGGGTTTCAGGCCCTGGCTTATGCTGGTCCTGAGACGGGGGTAAAAGACCATGTGAGCTATGCTGTTCGCCAGCACAAACTCACTTTTGTGTTGACCACCCCGTTAAGGATGGATAATCCGATTGCAGACCATATTTACAAACACGGAGACGGGGTAAGAAACCTGGCGCTGCGGGTGCCAGATGCCACCCGTGCGTGGGAGGAAACCACGAAACGCGGGGCCAAAAGTTATATGGAACCCTTACGGATGAAGGATGACAAGGGGGAAGTGGTGATGAGTGGGATTCACACCTATGGGGATACGATCCATCTTTTTATTGAAAGAAAAAATTACCAGGGGCCATTCATGCCCGGGTTCCGGGCCTGGAATAACCCTTATTTTCAACCCGCGGATACCGGGTTGCTGTATGTGGACCATTGTGTGGGCAATGTGGGTTGGAACCAGATGAATAAGTGGGTCGATTTTTATGAACAGGTGATGGGTTTCCGGAATATCCTGTCCTTTGATGATAAGGATATCTCAACCGAATACTCCGCGCTGATGAGCAAGGTAATGAGCAACGGAAATGGATTTGTCAAATTCCCCATTAATGAACCCGCTGAAGGAAAAAAGAAAAGCCAGGTAGAGGAATATCTTGAATTCTATAATGGGGAAGGTTGCCAGCACGTGGCATTAGCCACGCATGATATTGTGAAAACCGTAACTGAACTCCGTAACCGGGGAGTAGAGTTCCTGCGGGTTCCCACTACGTACTATGACGATCTTTTAGACCGTGTGGGAAAAATAGAGGAAGATCTGGAGCCATTAAAGGAATTGGGTATACTTGTTGATAGAGACGAGGAGGGGTATCTGCTTCAGTTATTTAGTAAGCCTGTAGAAGACCGGCCAACCCTGTTTTTTGAGATCATACAGCGGAAGGGTGCAAAAAGCTTTGGAAAGGGGAATTTCAAGGCCCTTTTTGAGGCGATCGAAAGAGAACAGGAAGAAAGAGGCAATCTTTAGAAATATTTAAACCCCTTGGAATCAAGGGGTTTTTTATTTTATCGTATTTTTAGGGCCTGGTGGGCACCATCAACAACAATAAAGACGTTACTACCACTGAATATTTATAATGAGAAACCTGACCCTTTTCCTTTGTCTGACCCTGCTGGCTTCGGGACTAATGGCCCAAAATGGAGGATATGGTGCATCCTTTGCTTCCCCATCTTCTTTCATTGATATCCAACGCACCCTTCCCCGGCCCGGAGATGCCCTCAAAAGAAAAGAGGATACCCTCCAAAAACAATTTGCCGAGAAAAAGCTTGAATGGCCCGCGAAATACCTCTACATCCGTTCCTTCAAATACGATAGCGAACTGGAGATCTGGGTCAAGAATGACCTGAAAGACAAATTCAAACTTTTCAAAAAGTACAAGGTTTGCGCCCTGGCAGGTACGCTTGGCCCAAAACGCTTTGAAGGCGATTACCAGGTTCCGGAAGGGTTTTATTATATCAATGAATTTAATCCCACCAGCGAGTATCATCTCTCACTCGGGATCAATTATCCCAATAATTCGGACCGTATCCTCAGCGATACCTATCGTCCGGGTGGCGATATCTATATCCACGGAAGTTGTGTGACCGTAGGTTGTATACCCCTTACCGATCCAATGATCGAGGAGGTTTATATTCTGGCAGCTCATGCCCAGAATGCGGGACAGGATTTTATTCCGGTACACATCTTTCCGATCCGGTTCAATGTTAAAAGAAGTGTTGATTACCTGGCCAAACTTACCAAGAACGACGAAACCCTGCGCGATTTCTCGCTCCAACTGCAGGATGCTTTCTCCTATTTTGAAGAGACCAAACAATTGCCCGTGGTGATGACGGATGAAAAAGGCCGGTATTTTGTCGCCAATGTAAAAGAGAAAGTAGCCCCTGCACCAAAGGAAGAACGAATAGCCCTCCCTCACCGTGTGCGCAAAGTGACCGAAATGGCGGATGTGGTACATCAATGGCCTGTTTACCCCGGCGGTGGACAGGTCATGCTTGATATGCTGGGAAAAGTGGGGAAGAAAATGGGTGACCAACTTCCTGAAAATGTCAACCGCGCTTTTGTCCAGGTGGAGTTTATTATCGATTCCGATGGTATGCCTGTCAATTTTAAAGTTCTGCGCGGCATTGACCCCGACTTTGATGATCAACTGATCACACAGTTGGAGGAAACCATGGCCAAATGGAAGCCGGCGGTATTGCACAATAAGACCGTGGCCAAACTGATGAAACAAAACATCGAGATCCTTCGCACCGAGTAATCACCGTGAAAGTCTATTTCATTCCAGGTCTTGGCGCCGACCGGCGGGTTTTCAAAAACATTACGCTGCCGGCTGGCTATGAACCTGTCTATGTTGATTGGCTTAAACCCCTGGAGGGAGAAGACCTTTCCTCTTATGCAGAGAGGGTACATAAATCCCTAAATCCTCAAATCCCTTATATCCTTGTCGGTTTATCCATGGGCGGTATGATCGCCTCAGAAATTGCGCATAAACACCCTCCGGCCTTGCTGGTGCTTATCTCCTCCATCCCATGTAGTTTGCACCTGCCCGGATATTACCGTAAGGCAGCAGCGCTAAAATTGCAAAAGCTCATTCCCATTTCCCTGTTCAAATCCATGGCGGTGATGAAACGTTTTTTTACCACCGAAACACCGGAAGATAAAAAGATGCTCAAGGCGATGATACGTGATGTAGACCCCAAATTCATTTACTGGTCACTCGAAGCAATCCTGGGGTGGAAAATGGAGGAACCCTTTCCTAACCGGATACACATTCACGGCACCCGCGATGAGTTATTGCCTGTTAAATACACCAAGCCCACACACCGCATTGAAAAAGGAGGGCATTTGCTGGTGATGAACAGGGGGGAGGAGGTTAGTAAAATATTGGAGGAGGTTTTGAGTAAGATGGGGGAAGGCAATTCTAACTACTAGCCATAACCAAAACCTGAATCGTCTCCGGCGTCTGCTGCCTTAGCAACACTTTTCTTTCTCCAATGATTTTTTCAAAAATCTCCCGATGATAATGTCGAATGGTCACCAACTGAAGGCCTTTCATCACTTGCACATCAAATATGGAGGAAGCTGCCAGGGAGAGTTTTTCGATCTTGTCCACCCGGTTATCCAATACACACAAAAAGGTGATGGCACCGTTCTGTGTCAGGTTAGGTTTTACGTTCAGTTCTTCAAAATACTGATAGAGCTGCCGAAGGGGTTTTCCTTCCACAAAGGAAAAATCACGTGCTTTCATCTCGATCAACACCTGGTCTTCTTTGAGTACGATTACAGGGGGTAAAGCCTTTAGTACCTGTTTGCGGATAACGGTTCCCGGAAGGGCAGGATCGAGGAAACAGCGGGCATAGAGAGGAATTTCTTTGTTCTGTAAGGGCTGGATCGTCTTGGGGTGAATGACCTGAGCGCCGTAATAGGCCATTTCAATGACCTCGGTATAGTTCAGCTCCGAAATGACGGCAGCTTCCGGATATTTTTTGGGGTCGGCATTCATTACGCCGGGTACATCCTTCCAGATGGTCAGGCTTTCTGCGTCGAGCAGATTGGCAAATACAGCACCGGTATAATCGGAGCCTTCACGGCCAAGGGTGGTGCTTTCGTTTTCGTCGGTTGAGCCGATAAAACCCTGGGTAAGAACGACGCCCTTGCGGGCTAATTCGGGTTTTACGATTTCCTGGATATGTTTCGCGGTTTCTTCCCAGTGTATGATCGCATCGCGAAAATGATCATCTGTTTTCAGGATATCCCGTACATCCAGCCAGGTATTGGCCAGACCGGTTTCGTTGAGATAAGCACTAATGATGGCGGTTGACATCAATTCCCCACTGCATACAATCTGGTCATAATAATAATCATAATCTCTAACGGGTTTATCATGAAGCAGCCATTCCACTTCAGTAAAAAAACTGCGCAACCTGGTTTCACAATCTAAGTAATGGGTGACCAACAGGTATTTAGCAGTTTGAAGGTGCTGCTGTTTGATGATCTCAAAAAGAGAGAGAGCCTCGTCTTTTTTTCCTGAAAAAAAGGCTTCCGCTACCTTTTCAAGCGCATTGGTTGTCTTTCCCATGGCTGAAATGATCACTACCAGCGGTCCCTGGTTATGTTCGCGGATTATTAAGGGTATTTTATGGATCCTTTCGACACTATTTACGGAGGCTCCACCGAATTTGAAAACCTTCATGTAGAATGTACATTTTAATTGCGGTGCAAAGGTATTTAGGATAATTGATTATTCGGGACTAATTGTTTTCGGGAAAAAGCTGGCTGCTAAAAGCTATTCGCTATTGGCTTCTGGCTTACATTTGCTCATCTAACGAAAACTCAAAAATCCCAACGCATGCAAGTTAACAGAAAGGTGCTGACCCTGGATGAATTTACGATCCAGCAGTTGCGCAATTTTCCCCAGGCCACCGGTGAGTTGAGCAGTTTGCTGCGCGACATTGGGCTGGCGGCCAAGCGGGTAAATGTAGAGGTGAATAAAGCCGGGTTGGTGGATATACTGGGAGACCATGGGTCAGTGAATGTGCAAGGGGAGGATGTAAAGAAGCTGGATGTTTTTGCCAACAACCAATTCACGGGTGTGTTGCATCATGGTATCAGTTGCGCGGGCATTGCCAGTGAGGAGATCGATGATTTCGTGGCTTTTGAAGATGAGGTGAGTAAGGATTCAAAGTATGTATGTCTTTTCGATCCGTTGGATGGGAGTGGGAACATTGATGTGAATGTGTCCATAGGAACAATTTTTAGTGTGTATAAGCGGGTAACTCCATTGGGTACACCGGTAACCCGGGAGGATTTCCTCCAACCCGGCATCAAACAGGTGGCTGCAGGATATATTGTTTATGGGTCTTCGACCATGTTGGTATATGCCACTCGTAGGGGTGTGAATGGGTTTACCCTGGATCCTTCTATCGGTGAATTTTGTTTGAGCCACCCGGATATAAAATGCCCAGAAGCAGGCTTGATCTATTCGGTGAACCATGGTCATTTTTTCCGGTATGAAAAAGGGGTGCAGGACTATATCCAGGTCTGCCAGGCCAAAACAAAGGCTACCGGCGGTCCCTATACCCAACGATATATTGGCAGTATGGTATCGGATGTGCACCGGAACCTGATCAAAGGTGGTATATTTATGTATCCGGGAACCTCTGATAAACCGGAGGGTAAATTGAGGCTGTTGTATGAGTGCAATCCCTTTGCATTTATCGTGGAAGTTGCGGGAGGCAAAGCTACAGACGGCAAACAGAGGATCCTGGAGGTGGTACCCCAACGGCTCCACCAGCGCTCACCCTTTTTTGTGGGCAGCCGGACCATGATGGAAGAATTAGAAACCTGTTTAACACCATAATATGAAGACGATCATTTCGGTAAAGGACCTCGTAAAGAATTATGGAAATTTCCAGGCCGTCAAAGGCATCAGCTTTGATGTGCGGGAAGGGGAGATATTTGGGTTATTAGGTCCCAATGGAGCTGGTAAATCAACAACCCTGGAAATCATTGAAACCCTGCGGGAAAAAACGAGCGGGGAAGTGACCGTCGATGGATTTGACCTGGATCGTTCCCCGGAAGAGATCAAGAAGATCATTGGGGTTCAGCTTCAAACCAGTGGGTATTACCCCAACCTCAACCTGACTGAACTGATCCAATTATTTAATGGTCTTTATAACAAACAGGTAGATCCGATCGGGTTGTTGGAAATGGTCAACCTGCTGGAGAAAGCAAAGGCCAAATACAAAGAGTTGAGTGGCGGACAAAAACAACGTTTCTCTGTGGCAACCACACTGATCAATGATCCCCGCATCATATTTTTGGATGAGCCAACTACCGGGTTGGATCCTCAGGCACGTCGCAATTTATGGGAATTGGTCAAAAAGATTCGCGAGCGCGGAACCACGGTAATCATCACCACCCATTATATGGATGAGGCCGAGTATCTCTGTGACCGGGTAGCGATCATTGATTCGGGGAGGATCGTCGCCATGGAATCGCCGGATAAACTCATAGATGAACTGGTGGCATCGGGATTTGAAAGACCCAAAGAGGTTAAGAAAGCAAACCTGGAATATGTATTCATTCACCTCACAGGTCATTCGCTCCGGGAAAACTGACAATACTTAACATGAGCATACAGGACAAATTGAAACAATTCATGTCGGGCAAACTCGACGAAGAGAAAGCAGCCGGAAAAACATTTCTGGAAGAAAACAAAAAGCGACCTGAAGTAAAAGAACTGGAAGGTGGCATGCAGTATGAGGTACTGGAAGAAGGGCAGGGGCGTCAGCCATCCCCCTCCAGTACAGTGAAGGCCCATTACCGGGGTGCCTTGCTAAATGGAAAAGTGTTTGATAGCTCTTTTGAAAGAGGTCAACCTTTCTCCGCCCCCTTGCGCAACCTGATCAAAGGATGGCAGATCGCCATTCCTCAAATGAAAGAAGGGAGTACCTGGCGTCTGTGGATCCCTTCGGATCTTGCCTATGGCGACCGGGGTGCCGGACGGGATATTCCCGTTGGGGCTACACTCATCTTTGATGTGCAACTGATAGAAATCCTTAATTAATTTGCATGGACACTATTGATCTGCGTTATCCCATAGGGAAATACGAACCACAACCATTTTCCATTGAGCAAAAAATCGAATGGCTGGCAGATATCAAATTTCTTCCGCTGCTGCTCGAAAACTCCATTCTGAACCTGAACGAAGAACAACTTCACACTCCCTATCGGGAGGGTGGTTGGACACTCAACCAGGTTGTACACCATGTGGCCGATAGCCATATGAATGCCTATTGCCGGTTTCGGATCGGGTTAACAGAAGAGAATAATCCGGCCATCCGACCTTACGATGAAAAAGCCTGGGCTGAGTTGTATGACGTAAAGAAACTCCCCGTTAATATTTCCATCACCCTGCTTCATGCGCTGCATATTCGTTGGCATGAAACACTGAAGTCCATCGCCGATGACGAATGGAATAACCGCACTGTCTACCACCCTGAGAGCAAAAAGACCATGCGCCTTTGGTTCCTGTTGGGAATGTATGCCTGGCATGGCAAACACCATGTGGCACATATAACAAGTTTGCGGGAGCGAATGGGCTGGAAATAGTACCAACCAGGATTAAAGGATTTATAGATTTTGGATGATTAGGTTTTGGGTTTGATTGATGTTTTATCCCTTGAATCTAAAAATCCTTTAATCCTGGTCTATCTTTGTTGTTATGAAATGGACCACCCTTTCCTCCGAATATCTTTTCAAGGACCTATGGTTTAAAGTAAGAAAGGAAACCTGTCAAACACCTGCCGGGAAAATTGTTTCCCCCTATTATGTGTATGAGTTTCCAGCCTGGGTCAATGCGGTTGCTGTTACTGAAGACAATCAGATCGTCATGGTCAGGCAGTACCGGCATGCACTGGGCGAAACCTGTATCGAACTCCCGGGAGGATGTGTGGATGATACAGACCCCTCCCTGGAATCGGCCATTGCCCGCGAGTTGATGGAAGAAACGGGGTACTCATTTTCCGAATACACCTACATGGGACGTACCTCCGCCAATCCCTCTACCAATAATAACCTCATGCATATGTTCCTGGCAACAGGGGGTAAATTGACGGGCACCCAGAATCTGGATCCCAATGAGGAAATTCAGGTTGAATTATACTCCATTGATGAAGTGATCGGTATGATCAAACGCAATGAGATCATTCAGTCGATGCATGTAACGACTTTGTGGTATGCGTTGGAGAAGTTGCGGGGAGGGGAGGGGAGTGAGGCGTGAGGCGTGAATAGTGAATAGTGAATGGTGAATGGTGGAAATATATTTGGGGTTGTAAGTTATAGGGTTTAAGTTTCACTATTCACTATTCACTATTCACTTCACACGAAACTACTTCCGCCACCAAAAAAATACTCCCACAAACAACAATCAGGTCATCTTTATGGGCATTTTCGCGGGCGGATTTAAGTGCTTCGTTGACATCTGAGAAGGCTTTTCCGGTTAATCCTCTTTTTTGCCCAAGGTTCATTAATTCGTTAGCATCGAGGGCGCGGGGAATATGGGCTTGGGAAAAATAATACCAGGCATGCCGGGGGAGTAATTGAATGATTTTTTCGGGGTCCTTGTCTTTTACCGTTCCAAAAACAATGTGCAGGTGTTGGTGATTTATGGTTTCAAGCTGCTGCAACATTTGGCGTATGCCATCTTCATTATGCGCCACTTCAAGAATGATGGTGGGATGCTGGTGGATGATATCCCATCGGCCTTGTAAACCGGTAAGGGATTTAACCTGCCGAAGGGCCTTTGCAATTTGCAGATGATCTGTTCTCCAGCCTTTTTCCCGCAGCAAACGACAGGTTTCGATTACGGGAAGAATATTTTTTAATTGATAGATCCCGGTCAGGTCAAGATGGTATTTCAGGTGGTCTGTTTGGTGTTGGCTTTCTATTTCAATGATCAGTTCGTGACCGACCCAGGCATGGTCTGCCACCTGGAAATTTTCC
>JANRLV010000136.1:0-4860 GCA_033762195.1 Chitinophagaceae bacterium
GCCACCCATTTGTTGATACGACCTACGGCATCCATATTGGCCGGAAGATTTTCCCAGGCAAATTTGGCATCGGTCACGATCTGGGGCCAGATATCTGTTTCATTGGTAACTCCCAGGATAGCGCCACTTGCCAGATCAGCATCGATCTGCTCATCCAGATAAGGCACTTTGTTAAAGGTTATTTTAGCCATGAAATGGTACCAGGCACGCAGTGCGCGGGCTTGACCGGCGAGGCTTTTTCTGGCGTCATCATTGATGTTCTGCACCTTGGCCAGCACCTGTAATACGGTATTGGTCCGTTTTACACCTTCATACAAAGCTTTCCAACGATCATTCAGCCCTCCGTTGGTAGAGGTGGCATCATGTCGTTGTACAGGTGTCATATTCGGGGCCTGGTCATTCGGGTCAGAACCTTTGTTGGCTTCACCGCCACCAATGGCTCCATACAGGAAGTTGGAACCACTGGATCCCCATTCTCCACCCAGGTTCAATCCACCATCATGTCCATCCAGCATGGCGTAGGCAGACAGCAGGAGTTTATTCACTCCTTTTTCAGTCGCCAGTGTATTTTCATCCAATACACCTTTGGGATCTACATTCAGGAAACCCTTCTTACAAGCGACCAACGAGATTAAGGTCGTTGCCGCCACAAGCAGGATCAGTTTTTTACTTTTCATATATAACATTTTATTAGGGTCTTAGAAATTGATATTCGCTCCAATGATGAATTGTCTTACAGTTGGGAAGGCACCTACATCCACGCCGGCAGCACGGTCGTCAAAACTCACGATATCGGGATCGAGACCAGTGTACTTGGTAATGGTGAAGAGGTTTGTTCCCTGAACATACAGACGGGCCTTAGATATCTTCACTTTGCTGAGCAGGCTGGCAGGAAGGGTATAACCGATCTGCAGGTTGCGCAAGCGGAAGAAACCTGAATTCTCCACATAATAAGAGTTTACAGAACCGGAGGTACTGAATCCACCAGCTGTTTGTGTAACCTCCTGAATGGGGGTTGTGGCATTGGGGCGGCTACCATCGGGCAACCAGCTATCATACAGGGCACGCTTGCTGCGTCCGCCTGGGAAACCACTGGAGAAATCAGTCCACCACCGAACAAAGTTGAAAGACTGTTTTCCGGCTGCTCCATAGAAGAAGGCTGAAACATCAAAGGCTTTGTATTCAAGCGCCAGATTAAGACCATAGCTGAAATCCGGATTAGGATCACCGATAATGGTCCGGTCATTGGCATCGATCACACCATCGGGTTTACCAGCAGGTCCACTGATATCCGCATATTTGAAACGACCGGGGCCTGCACCTGCCTGAGTGGGAGAAGAAGAAACATCAGAAGCAGATTGGAACAGACCTACCACCTGATAACCATAATAAGTGTTCAGGGGGCTACCGACAAAGTTCCGTGTGGCATTGCTACCGATACGGTTGGCTTCGTTGGCAGGACTGTTGAAATCAAAGAACTGTTGGGTTCCATTGATCCCGGTGATCTCATTCTTATAGGTAGTAAAGGTCAGCGTAGAAATCAAACGCAGGTCGCGGTTGATATTCTTCCGGTTGGTGATCATCAGGTCAACACCAGAGTTCTTCATGCTGCCTACATTACGGAAGGCCGGGTTATTGGCGGCAACCGCACCAGCGATGGCCTGACCGGCAGGATTATAAAGAAGATCGATCGTTTTTTTCTGATACCAGTCAAAAATCACATCGGTAGATCCGTTGAATAAAGTGGCATCAAAACCAATATTGGAGGTTACACTTTGTTCCCATTTACCCAGGGCGTTTCCTACAAAAGAAAGGAAGAAACCTTCCTGGGGAGAGCTTTGTGTACCCGTCAGATCATACCAGGAGCTTTGGCGGTTACTACCAAATGTGGTAAAGGCGTTGGAGGCGCCGAGGGCAGCCTCGTTACCCATTTTACCCCAGCTACCACGGATCTTCAGGTCATCCACCCATTTTACATCCCCAAAGAAATCTTCATCGGAAATGCGCCAACCCAGAGAGAAGGCGGGGAATGTACCCCATTTATTGGGATCCAGAAATTTGGAGGAACCATCACGACGTACAGTAAGAGACGCCAGGTACTTTCCTTCAAAGGAATAATCCGCTTTTGCAAAATAGGATTGTGTAGTAACAGGAGTATAGATCACACTACCACTCAGGTTTTGTGTGGAACCGTTCGACAGGTTGAGGAAAGGCAGGTAATCATAACTGTAGTATCCGGTTGAAGAACCGATCACCTGACGACCACCTGATTTCTGGGCCTCTGTACCTACGACCACGTTGAGGTCATGCTCTTTAAAACTTGCTTTGTAGGAGGCCTGGTTGGTCCATATCCAGTTATTGTTACGAATAAAATTCTCGGAATAAGTGGTATTCGCATTATTCTCCGTGTGTTCGTATTCAATGAAAGGATAGGTGAATGAATTATTATAGTTGATCGCACCACCGAAACTGCTACGGAAGGTCAAATTCTTCATCAGGTCGATCTCCATATAAACGTTACCAAAGATGTTCATATCGTTATTCCGGTTGTTCCGGTTACGATACAGAACGGCAAGAGGGTTTTTGGCGTTGCCCCAGGTTCCAAAACCACTACCACCGGCAGTTCCGGCAAAATCACCCGGTACAATGGTATATACAGGGATAATGGACATGGGACGGAAGGTCTGGGCAATGATACCTCCTTCATCGTTATTGGCTGGCCGATTGGATTCGGTAGCAAAAATCTGCAGGTTTTCGCCGATCCGTACTCTGTCAAGGATTGAAAATTCTGAGTTCAAACGGGCGGTATATCTTTTAAAGAAATTATACTCGGAAATGGCCTGCTGATTGAAATAGTTCAGGCTAAGCAGGTATCGGCTGTTCTCCCCTGCCCCATTGACTGAAATATTATGATTGGTGATAGGCGCATTGCGCGTAACCTCATCATACCAGTTGGTACCTGCCTTGTTGGCGGGTACAATGATATAAGGTGTATATCCCGGATCACCCAGTTGGTTATAGTTGAGTGAATAGAGACTGGGATTAACCCCGGCGTTTCCACTCATGATCGGTACTCCATTATTGGGGGCACCAGAATAATAAATGTAATCGGGTAATACCGGAGAACTACCACTTCCGTAAACCGAACCTGTTACAGCAAGACCGCTGTTCTGGCGCGCCAGAAAATACAATTCGCCCTCTTCCTGGGCATTAAGGAGGTCAAAACCCTTTCCGGGATTTTGGGAACCATAATACATGTCATAGGTCACAGAAACCCCTTTCTTTTTGCCCTTTTTGGTAGTCACAATGATTACACCATTGGAACCACGCACCCCGTAAACAGAGGCAGAGGCCGCATCTTTCAACACCTGCATACTTTCAATATCGTTCGGGTTGAGACCGGAAATGCTCCCCGTTTGCACCCCGTCTACAACATATAACGGGTTGTTGTTATTAAAAGAACCCAGACCACGGATCCTAACCTGGGCCCCTGAACCGGGAACACCATTCTGGATCACCGTTACCCCGGAAGCACGTCCTTGTAATTGTGACTGTGCATCAAAGGTTGGTTGCGACTTCAGGTCATTTACATTGACCACCGCTACCGCACCCGTAATATCCTTCTTTCGCTGCGAAGAATAACCGGTTACGATCACTGTTTCACCAGTAATAACCTGTTCGGTCAGCGAAATACTGACCTGGCTAACAGAGGCCACATTCACTTCCGTGGTCTGATAACCTACATAACTAATTACCAGTACAGTGCTTCCCGATGGAACCGCGATGGAAAATGAACCACTGGTATTGGTTACCGTGGAAACAGCAGTTCCTTTTACGGTAACCGTAGCTCCGGGCAAAGGAGATCCCTTATCTGTAACAGTACCCGTTACAGTTTTTTGTGCCCAGGCCGCCAGCGTTAAAAAAATGGAGAATAGGAGCAAAGAGAGGCGTCTTGGCATAGCGCCATGACGACAAGTGTTTTTTGCCATAAAGCAAGCAGTTTTTAGATTTAAAAGCAATTCGTTACAAAAGCAAGGTAAATTTAATGAAAACTTATTCTTAAAAAAGAGGTATTAATCTTATTGTTTAACTAACAACTGTTCTAAATCGCACAAAAAGGCTAAACAGTTGGTGTACCTGCTAATAAAGTATAAGGAATCAGCAAAACAGTATGTGAAATAGAACTAAATGGAGGACGGGAAACCCATTCTCTTTTAAAAATAGATATTCACACCTGTGAAAAAACCGGAAAAATACGGTCAATCAAGTATGTCAACCGCCTCTTTGCCTTCTTTTTCCTTCCAGTGGACAATGACCTTTTGCGCCATCAGTGAATCAATGGCCTTTCCTGTATAGTCAGGTTGGATGGGGAGTTGCCGGCTAAACCGACGGTCAATAAGTACACAAAGTTCCACTTTGGCGGGTCGTCCAAAATCTAAAAGGGCATCAAGTGCCGCACGGATGGTTCTGCCCGTATGGAGTACATCATCCATCAAAATGACTGTCTTGTTTTCGATGGAAAAAGGAATATCTGTATGATTTGGCACATGGAGTTCTTTCCGGATATCGTCGCGGTAAAAAGTAATATCTAATTTGCCATAGTAAATATTCTTACCGGGGTATTCTTTACGAATGATCTGAACAATACGGTCACTGAAGTAAATCCCCCGGGGTTGCAGGCCAATCAGGACAAATTGCTCAGGATCGGCGTTGTTCTCAAGAATCTGATGCCCCAATCGACGGATGGTCAGGTCCAGTTGCTGTTCATTCAGGATGGTCTTCACACGTAAATTTTCCTAAAATTAGGGCTCAGGGCATCAAATTCAAAATCAATAACATGCAACCCCTTGCGTATCTGGC
>JANRLV010000137.1:0-16290 GCA_033762195.1 Chitinophagaceae bacterium
TTTCTTTTAGATGACCCACCAGGGTGACCGCTTCAACCGCTTCCCGTACATCATGCACACGTAGTATATCTGCTCCGTTTAGTAGTCCGGCAGTATGTAGCACAGTGGTGCCATTCAGCGCTTCCTCTGCCGTGACCCCAAGTGTGCGGTAAATGGTGGATTTTCTTGATACACCCAGAAGGAGCGGGTACCCCAAAGAACGAAAGACAGGCAAATACCGGATAAGAGAAAAATTCTGCTCGGGCGTTTTCCCAAAACCAAAACCGGGATCCAGAATCAGGTCATGAATGCCCTGTTCCTTCAAGTCTTTTATTTTATGCGTGAAAAAGTCCAACAGGTCCTGCTCAATTTGGGAATACTGTGTTTTTGATTGCATATCCTTAGGCGTGCCTGGCGTATGCATCAATACATAAGGTACATGGAGCGAAGCGACTGCCGGGATCATGTCCGGATCAAAGGCACCAGCGCTGACATCGTTGACGATGGAGGCTCCTGCATTCACGGCCTGCCTTGCCACTTCACCATAAAAAGTATCAATTGATATCAGGAGGTCGGGAAAGGCCTGATGAACCGCCCGAATAGCCGGGATCACCCGTTCCAACTCTTCCTGAACATCTAGTTTATCGGCTCCCGGGCGGGTACTTTGCCCCCCAATATCCACGATAAAAGCCCCTTGTTTTCGGAACCGGTCTGTTGTTTCAATCCATTCCTTTTCCCCGGTTTTCCGGCTTCCGGAGTAAAAGGAATCAGGGGTCACATTTAATATCCCCATTACCAATGGGCCTTCCCATTCCACCAGTCTGCCTTTGCAATTCCATGTGAACATTCGCGGGTAGTTTGTTACTTTTGAAGCTAAAGTATAGAATAAAGACCAATGACGGACACCCATCAGCAATACGGAGAGGCCATTCGGCAAAGCAAGGATATATTTTTAAAGAAAACCCGTGACTATGGCACGGCCTGGCGGGTCCTTCGAACCATTTCAATTGTTGATCAGATTTTCATCAAAGCCCAACGGATACGCACCATTCAGGAAAAAAAACAGCAAAAGGTTGCCGATGATATCCCTGGCGAATTCAGAGGGATCATAAACTATGCGGTGATCGGTCTGATGCAACTTCAACTGACCGAAAAAGACCCGGAAGAATTGGCCCCTGAACTGGTCGAAGCCCTGTATACAAAATATGTTCAACAGGCTGAACAACTGATGGCCGATAAAAACCATGACTATGGCGAGGCCTGGAGAAGTATGAGCCAGGAAAGTTTTGTCGATCTGATCCTTATGAAACTCCAACGCATCCGGCAAATTTTGACGAATGAAGGGAAAACACTGATCAGTGAAGGGATCGATGCCAATTATTTTGATATCATCAACTATGCGGTATTCGCATTGATCCTTTATCCCGATAAGGCATAGAATTATTGGCTATTTTCACACCGCATAAATCCAAAGGCGTGAAATACATCATTCAATTTTTACGGGTCATCGTCGGCCTTCTCTTTATTTTTTCAGGACTGGTTAAGGCCATTGACCCTCTCGGACTGAGCTATAAAATGCAGGAGTTTTTTGACCTGTGGGGATGGGGGAATCTTAATTCCTATACCCTGGCACTGTCCGTAACCATGATCGCCTTTGAGATCGTTGCTGGTGTCGCGTTGTTATTGGGTTGGAAAGCCAAATGGGTAGTATGGCTGCTTTTGCTTTTAATCATCTTCTTTACCTTCCTGACCGGATATGCTCATTTCTCGGGCAAATTCAAGAACTGTGGTTGCTTTGGTGATTGTATCCCCATTACATCAAAGACCTCCTTTATCAAAGACCTGTTATTGCTGGTTATGATCCTGGTTTTATTGATAGGAAAGAGGTTTATCCGGCCGCTTTTCAGTAACAGGGCCACCCACGTCCTTCTGATCATGTCCGCGATCCTGAGTGTGGGGTTACAATGGTATGCCTGGGCCTTTTTGCCGCCAATTGATTGCCTGCCCTTTAAAAAAGGGAACAGCATCCCCGAAAAAATGAAACCTCCGACAGGGGCCCTGACCGATAGTTTTGCCATCCGGTATATTTATGAGAAAAACGGCACGAGGTATGAATTTTCACCAACAGAATTACCGGCCGATTTCAAAACCTACAAGTATATTGACCGTATTGATAAACTGGTTCGTAAAGGAAATGCCGAACCCCCGATCAAAGGGTTTGCCCTCCGGGGCATAACCGGTGCCGATTCTACCGATATCATCCTGAATTATGAACAGGCTATTTTGGTCTTTGTGGAGGAACTCGGTAAAATGCCCGGGAACTGGAAAGAGAAACTGCGCCCCTTAGTGCAATTAGCAAATTCTAAATTCATTCCGGTTTGTTTGGTCACTACCTCCATCGAATCGGTAAAAGCGGAACTGAAAGAGGTGGGAATGGATGACCTTCCCATCTTTTCCTGCGATTTCACTGCCATTCGTACGGCTGCCCGTTCCTGGCCTACCTATTACCTGCTTAACCGCGGAAGGGTAGAGAATAAATGGAGCCAGCGTACTGTATTTGGACTCCTGTTTACGCTGGGCAACAGGCGGCCATTAACACCTCCTTATCCTGAAGAACCGATCCAACCTGATACATTGTCCAATTCAACCGACACCTTACAGGCCCCATGATCCGATTGATCATTAGACGTCTCTTATATGGGGGCCTGGTACTGGCCGGGGTAGTCATGCTTGTATTCTTTCTTTTTCAGGGAATTGGTGACCCTTCACGGCTTGTATTGGGACAAAGCGGAGATTCCCTTACCCGCGAAAATATCCGAAAGGAATTGAACCTTGACCAACCTAAGTGGAAGCAATTTCTCCTGTACATGAATGATATTTCACCCTTGGCCATTCACGACCGGGAAGAAATTTCAAAAAAGGGATTAAAGGGTATTTTCATTGGGAAAAAAACCACGTTGGCGATCAAATGGCCTTATTTGCGACGGTCATATCAATCTAAAAAGGAAGTAGGAAGTATCCTCCTTCAGGCTTTACCTGGCACCCTGATGCTGGCAACAGCAGCCCTGTTGGTCGCTGTATTACTAGGCATCCCGCTTGGCGTACTTTCCGCGGTAAAGAAGGATACCTGGTTGGACAGTTCGGCAGTTTTCACCAGCATATTGGGAATTTCAGCCCCCTCTTTTTTCATGGGGATCCTTATTGCTTATTTGTTTGGATTTGTATGGAGTGATTTTACCGGACTTCACCTGACCGGCAACTGGTTTGAAATGGATGAACTTACAGGTGAGCGAAGGCTTACCCTGAAAAATATTATCCTGCCCGCCTTTACCCTTGGTATCCGCCCGCTCGCGATCATTACGCAATTGACCCGTAGCTCCATGCTGGATACGCTGCAACAGGATTATATTAGGACCGCCCGGGCCAAAGGTCTGTCTGAATTACGCGTCATTGGTAAACATGCCCTGCGTAACGCCCTCAACCCGGTGATCACTGCAGTAACCGGATGGTTTGCCGAACTGCTTGCCGGTGCTTTTTTCATTGAATACATATTTGGCTGGCAGGGGATTGGAAAGGTTACTGTAGACGCTTTTGAAAAACTGGATTTCCCAGTGGTTATGGGCTCGGTACTTTTGTCTGCCACTTTTTTCATCATGGTCAATGTTATGGCAGATATCCTTTACGGGTGGGTAGATCCCCGGATCCGAAAAAAATAAAATTATGGCGGTATTCAGACAAATAACTGACCAGTATCATGCTTTCTGGCAGGAATATTGTCCTAACTTGAATAGGGGCAAAAACTTCCCATTCAACTATGGAAAAGATCAGTGTCCTTCTCAGCCAAAAATCGCCCAATTTTCATACGATCGGTCCAACCGAACCACTCGATGATGCACTTCACCGAATGGCCAATGAAAACACCGATCATCTGATCGTACTTGGAGAGAACAATTGTTTTATGGGAATCCTGTCTGACCATGAGATATTGGCCAAAAGCCTCATGAAAAAGATCCCTGTGCAAAACCTGAAAGTGCGGGATGTGTTAGAAACCCGTTTCCCCACAGCTATGATCAGCGATACGGTTGAGAAATGTATCCGGTTACTTCACCAGCATAAGTCCCGCTTCCTGGCGGTATTTGATAATTTCGATTTCAGGGGGATACTATCCGTAGATGATCTCCTGGATGCCTTGCTAAGCCGACGAGTAGAAATGAGTTGAGCAACCGAGGCTTATTGAATAATGACTTCCTGAATTTTATTTTCTCCAAGGGCTTCGTTTACCCGTGTCTTGATCTTTTCCTTTTGAAAGGTAAGTTCGGTACGTAAAGGGGCCACGTCGGTGCGGATGACCAGTTTATCGCCAAAAATGCGAATGCTCTCTGTATAACGGGCAATGGTTTTCCCCATGATCTCTTCCCACATCTCTTCGATCTGAAGGGATTGGATGGATCCTTTGATCCGGCTTTTGGCCAGAAAGGACTGAATGGCTTCGCCCAATGAAAATTCACCCATGGGTCAAAGGTACAGAATCATAGGTCAAGGAGGGAATAGGGGATACCCGTTTGGTCAAGATGGGCACCCAGCCGGTCGGGGTTGGTGTCGGTGATCAGCACCTGGCCTTCGTGATGAAGGCAAACCCGTTCGAGCAGGTTGGCGATCCGGTCCTCATCCAGTTTTTCAAATACGTCATCCAATAAAAGCAGGGGAGGGAATCCTTTTCGCTGAAGAAGTACTTCCAACTCGGCCAGTTTTAACGCAAATAACAGGCTCTTTCGCTGGCCTTGAGAGGCAATCTGGCGAAAGGCCATCCCGCCAAACTGGATCTCGATATCGTCCCGGTGGATGCCTGAGGTTGTGCGTTGTAAGGCCATATCCTTTTTACGGGTCAGTTTCAACAACTCATCCAGACCGGCCTCCAGCATTTCACTGTCATAAACCAGGCTCACATCCTCAAAATGACCGGAAATTTCATTGTACACCTGTTTGACCATAGGAAGGAACAATACCAGGAAATCCCGTCTTTTTTCAAAAATCGGTACTGCTTCCTGAACAAGCTGGTTTTCCAGTACCTCCAGCAAGGCCAGGTCCTGTTGACCCGATTCCGCCATACGCTTGAGCAGGGAATTACGCTGTACCAGCACTTTGTTGTAAAGGATCAGGTGTTGGAGGTATTCCGGGTCAACCTGGCTAAGCAGGGCATCCAGGAACCGCCTTCTGTCCTCACTCCCTCCCGTAATGATCTCCATGTCATCCGGAGCAATGATCACACAGGGATAACGCCCGATATGGGCAGAAAAACGGTCGTAGGCCAATCCATCAATGGAAAACTCCTTTTTACCGTTTTCCCGCAAAAGACAAACGGCTTTTTCGGTCTTACCCTTGTAATCTACCTGTCCTTCAAGCCGAAAGCCCGAAGTTCCCTGTCTTACACAGGCCCCATCCAGTCGGGTAAAATAGCTCTTTGTAAAGCACAGATAATGCAAGGCATCCAGCAGATTGGTCTTGCCCACTCCGTTCCGGCCACAAATACCCGTGACCCTCTCCGGGAAGGAGAATGTCCGGTTTGCGTAGTTCTTAAACTGGACCAACGATATGGAATTAATTTTCAACACGATGGGGGTGTAAATTTATGCTGTAAAAATCCTAATTTCCACGCCTGATTCCCTATTTTTGCACCTCAAAATTTTAGCCGGTGGCGACAAAATTTTCCAAAGAGACTTACCTGTACTGGTACGAACTGATGCAACTGATCCGCCAGTTTGAGCTGATGGCGGAAGAAAAGTACAAAATGGAAGGAAAGATCCGTGGGTTTTTTCATGCCTATGTGGGGCAGGAAGCCATTGCCGCGGGTTGTATGACCGCTACACGTCCGGAAGATCTTTATATCACAGCCTATCGCGATCATGGCCTGGCGATTGCCAAAGGAGTTTCTGTCAACAGTTGTATGGCCGAGCTCTATGGTAAATCAACAGGTAACGCCAAAGGAAAAGGTGGTTCGATGCACTTCTTTGGTAAGGATGTCAACTTCTATGGTGGCCATGGGATTGTGGGAGCACAAATAGGAACTGGTACCGGATTGGCTTTTGCAGAAAAATACAAAGGCACCGACAATGTGGTCCTTTGTTTCTTTGGCGATGGAGCAGCCCGTCAGGGAATCCTGCATGAGTCATTCAACCTGGCCATGCTTTGGAAACTTCCGGTGATCTACATCTGCGAGAATAACAACTATGCCATGGGTACCTCCGTAGAGCGTACGTCCAATGTGATCGATATTTACAAACTGGCCGATGCCTATGAAATGCCTGGTGATGCTGTTGACGGCATGCACCCTGAAGCCGTTCATGAAGCAGTAGCCCGGGCCGTAAAAAGAGCACGTCAGGGGGATGGCCCCACTTTGCTGGAAATGAAAACATACCGGTACAAAGGCCATTCGATCTCTGATCCGCAGAAATACCGCACAAAAGAAGAAGTGGACGAATACAAAGACAAAGACCCAATTCAACAGGTGCTTCAAACCATCTTACAACAAAAGCATGCCTCCCAGGAAGAAATCAATGGCATCAATACACGGGTGGATGATATCGTAAATGAATCCGTTCGATTTGCTGAAGAAAGCCCCTGGCCGGATGATGATGAAGTATTAAAAGACGTTTATGTGGATAAGAATTATCCGTTTATCGTAGACTAAAAAACAATCAACCGTTTTATAAAAAAACCCAACAGATATGTCGAAAGAGAACCAGGTGATCGAAAAAGACCACAATGAGGTAGTGGTAGAAAAGGCCAAGGATTTTTGGTCAAAATACCAACGCCCCATCCTGATCGCCAGTGCCCTGATCATTTTACTTGCCGGTGGTTTCATCGGATATAAAAAGTTCTACAAAGAACCCCTGCTTGCCAAGGCGGAAGATGCCCTCTTTAAAGCAGAAGAATATTATCGCAAGGATTCCCTTCAGAAAGCCCTGGATGGCGACCTTATCAATCCGGGTTTTGTAAAAGTGATCAGCAAATATGGCAATACACCCGCCGGAAACCTGGCTCGTTTATATGCCGCCGATTGCTATGCCCGTACCGGTAATTTCGCAAAGGCAGAAGAATTCATTTCCGATTTCCACACGGATCAGAAAATGTTGCAGGCTACTGCCTATAAGCTGCATGCAGATGTACTGTCTGAACAAGGTAAAAATGACAAGGCCATCGACATGTATAAAAAAGCGGCCGCTCATTTTACTGAAGACAAGGAAAATTCTGCCGTATATCTTTCCATGGCTGCGATGCTCTGTGAAAAAACAGGCAAGACCAAAGAAGCCATTGAACTTTTCAAAGAATTGAAAGAAAAATTCCCCAGGACCGCTGCAGGTAGTGAAGCAGACAAATACCTGGGTAAACTCGGAGGCCTGTAAAAGCTTCTTCTATGGCGGATATAAGCAATAGTAACTTATTGAATACAGCTACAGGCATTCTGAAAAAGAATGCCTGTATTGTTTTGGTCAAGACCGAGTGGAATGCCGCGATCACCGGCGAACTCGAGAATGGGTGTCTTCGCTATTTTCAAAAGGAAAAAGTAAAAAGCCTGGAAACCCTGATCGTCCCAGGAGCCATTGAGATCCCCTTTGCCATTAAAAAGCATTGGGACAATGCCCCTGTAAAGCATAAACCAGATGCGTATATCGCCCTGGGTTGCGTGATCCGGGGTGGAACACCCCATTTCGAATATGTTTGCCGCTCGGTCACTGATGGTATCACCCAGCTTAACCTTCTCCTTCCTGTTCCCACCATATTTGGGGTATTGACAGTAGACAATGAAGAACAGGCGCGGGAAAGACTGGGTGGAAAACATGGCCATAAAGGGGAAGAAGCAGCGATCACCGCCCTGAAAATGATCGCCTTTTCGCGTAACTTGAACAAATGAACCCGTTCCCAGGAACACCATGAACGTACATCTATTCATACCTTGTTTTGTTGACCAGCTTTATCCTGAAACCGGCTTTAATATGGTCAAGGTGCTGGAAAAAACAGGCTGTGTGGTCAATTATAATACAAACCAAACCTGCTGTGGCCAACCTGCTTTCAATGCGGGGTTTTGGGATGAGGCTCGCACGGTAGGAGCCAAATTTGTGGATGATTTCAAAGAGGCTGAATACATTGTTGGGCCCAGCGCGAGTTGTGTTGGTTTTGTCAGGAACTACTACACGAAACTATTTGATAACTCCTCCCGCCACAATGAAGTAAAGGAACTCACCGGCCGCATATTTGAATTCTCAGAGTTTTTGGTAAATGTCTTGCAGGTTACTGATCTGGGTGCTTCGCTAAAAGGCAAAGCCACTTACCATGACAGTTGTGCCGGGCTGCGGGAATGCGGCATAAAAAAAGAACCCCGGAAGTTATTGGAGAAAGTAAAGGGATTGGAGTTGGTTGAAATGAACGATGTGGAAACCTGTTGTGGTTTTGGCGGGACCTTTGCAGTTAAATATGAATCAATTTCCGTGGCTATGGGTGAGCAGAAAGTGGAAAATGCCCTGGCCACCGGAGCACAATATTTGATCTCCACCGATCTGTCCTGCCTGATGCACCTGCAGGGCTATATCCGGAAAAACGGACATGCCCTGCAGACGATGCACCTGGCAGATGTACTGGCCAGTGGATGGTAGATCAATTATTTGGGAAGGACCACATGGTCGATCACATGGATCACCCCGTTCTTTTGATAGACATCCTTGATGGTCACTGTGGCCATCCCACCTTTCTCATCTTTTAATACCACGTTCTTACCTTCCATCATGGCCCAGAGTTTTCCTCCGGCAACGGTGGTCAATTCTGTTTTTCCATTGCCCTCTTTGATGCGACGCACCAGTTCTTTGGCATCGATCTTCCCGGACACAACATGATAGGTAAGTACCTTGGTCAGGGTTGCTTTGTTCTCCGGTTTCAACAGGGTCTCAACCGTACCCTTCGGCAGCAGGTCGAAGGCTGCATTGGTAGGAGCAAATACGGTAAAAGGTCCATCCGATTGGAGAGTCTCTGCGAGGCCTGCCGCCTTCACAGCAGCCACCAGCGTAGTATGGTCTTTTGAATTGACCGCATTCTCCACAATGTTTTTCGAAGGATACATGGGGGCGCCACCTACTTCAACTGTGTTCTCTTTCTGGGCCTGTGTTTGAATGAAAAACAAAGAGGCCATGAACAATAAAGCTGACTGTTTGATCCGTTTCATAGTTTGTTTGAGGTTTGGTGAAACAATTTGAAATAGATACGCAAGTGGAGAAAGTTTGGATTGGCAGATGAAAAGAAATTTTACTTTCGTGCTGAATTTGTAACAATTCGTAACCAAAGTATCGACCATGTATTGGCTTGTTAAATCAGAACCGTTTAAGTATTCCTGGGATCAGTTTGAAAAGGATAAACAAACGATGTGGGATGGGGTACGCAACTATGCTGCCCGGAATAACCTGAGATCGATGAAGGAAGGAGAGGAGGTGTTTTATTACCACAGCAATGAAGGTCTCGAGATCGTGGGCATTGCAAAAGTGGCGAGAGAATCTTACCAGGACCCTACTACGGATGAAGAGGCCTGGGTTGCCGTGGACCTTAAAGCCTATAAAAAATTAAAGAAGCCGGTTTCCCTGGATACCATTAAAAAGGACAAAAGATTGGCCAACATGGCGCTGATCCGATTAGGCCGTCTATCCGTTCAACCTGTCACTGAAGATGAATACAGGATCATTCTCGAACTCGCAGGAATGTAATATCATAAAGGCTTTGCGGTAAGTTTTACGTCTAAATTTGGATATGAAAAAAATGGTAGTGTTAACTGGTGCGGGAGTTAGCGCGGAAAGTGGTCTGAAAACCTTTCGCGACAGTGATGGCCTGTGGGAAGGATATCGGGTAGAGGACGTGGCCACTTTTCAAGCCTGGCGAAAGGATCCGGAATTGGTGCTTGAATTCTATAATGTGCGAAGAAAAGGAGTACTCGAAGCGAAACCCAATGCCGCGCATATAGGACTGGCCGAACTGGAAAAAGATTTTGACGTAACCATCATTACCCAAAACATTGATGACCTGCATGAAAGGGCCGGATCTACGCGGGTCTTGCACCTTCATGGGGAAATTCTGAAAATGCGCAGTGAATCCGATGCAAAACTGATCTACCCGATAACTGGAGATATACGGCTTGGAGATAAAGCGGAGGATGGAGCGCAACTCAGGCCGCATATTGTTTGGTTTGGCGAATCGGTCCCGATGATGGATGCCGCCGTTCCGCTGGTACGGGAAGCCGATATATTTGTGGTAGTGGGCACTTCACTTGTGGTATATCCGGCAGCAGGACTGGTAGATTTTGCTCCACCTGCCATCCCTAAATTCATTATTGATAAAAGAATTCCCTACACTTCCCGCCAGCAAAACCTGACAACCATTGAAAAACCGGCAACAGAAGGGGTTTCTGATCTGATAAAAATGCTAAAGACAGGAAGCTAATGGCTAATAGATTCTTGCTTTTCCTCAAAACAAATTCCTTCCTTCTCCAACTCTTTAAGTACTGGCAAATAAATGCCCGGTTCGGTGGGTATCTTAAGGCCTCTTGACCGGATTGTTCCATTTAGAATGAACTTGGCCGCGATTCCCAATGGCAGTCCAACCGTTTTTGCCATGGCCGTACGCAGATGGTCCCTGCCTTTTACGACCAGGTGGCTGGTCAACTGATAGGACTGATTATTTATCTCATATTCCAGTTCATGGATCATTACGATCATATCCTTATCAGAAGGGGACAGGATCAGTTTTTTTTCGGCCAGTTCCTGAAGGATGGTGGCCGAATCACGAACAGGTGGTTCGATCTGCCGGTCATCAAAGAGTCCCAGAAACGAGTAGGCGTCAAAATGATGCTCCAATTGCGCTTTGCTTAATCCAGACGACCAAACTTTGTAAGAGGTCCCGGGCTCCACTTTATCGGTTACACTAGTTAACCCGGCTGCCACAATTCCCTGCCAGGCTTCACAAAAGGATTTATAGCGCAAGGTGGTACGTATAAAGGTATGCGCCTCTTCCAGGTGATAGAGGGGGATATAGGCGAGGGAGTCGCGGTTGGGATACCAGGCAAGGGCAGGAAGACCCGGTACTTCGATAGCAGGGCAGGATTCAAAAATCTGCGCATAAGGTTTTCGGGTTTCCTGGTTATTTTCCTTATAAACGGCACCTGCCGATCCTGCCAGGATGATGTTGCGTGGGTTCCAACTGATCTTATAATGCCAGGGGTTATCATCGCTTTCAGGCGCAACCAGCCCTCCGCAATGAGATAGGAAACGATTGACCTTACCACCTTTGGCATGAATTCCATCAATGATCCTCATCGCACTCATGTGGTCTATACCAGGATCCAGACCCATTTCACACAGAAACAGCAACCCTTTTTGTTCAATAACATCGGCTAACTGATGGATCGAATCATCTACATACGAAGCCGTAAGTAAGTGTTTTCCCTTTTCCACACAACTCATAGCTGCCAATTGGTGTAAAGTGGGAGGGAGCAGGGATATAACGATATCTGATGCAGCAATAAACTTGTTTCGTTCTTCCGCCTGCTGAATGTCGATTGCAACTGCCTTTCCATGGGGAGACCCCCCCAATTTGCTTTTGGCAGCCTCCACGTTCATATCCCCCAGGGTAAGGAACCAGTTTTCCTGACTTGCATTTTCTAAAAGATAATCAATTAAGACCGTAGCTGACTTTCCGGCACCCAACAACAATATCTGATGCATGTAATAAATTTATTCTGGTCCAAAGATTGTACTAATTTTATAAAAATCTTGGTATATGAAAAGAATTCTGATTCTCGGACTTATGTTCGCCGGAGTAAGTGCTTCTTCCCAATCCCTGCGCTTTGGATTAAAAGGCGGAGCCAATATCACCAATTTCACCGGAGGCGATTTCGGAACCATAAAGAACAAAGCCATCGTAGCCTTTCATGGCGGTGCTTATCTCAATATTCAATTTGCTGGTCTGTCGGTACAACCCGAAGTATTGATTTCTTCCCAAGGGTCTAAATTAGAAGATGCCGGCAACACCGAAACCTGGAAGGCCACTTATATTGCTGTACCTGTAATGCTGAAATTTAAGCCTGCTGGAAATTTTTACCTGGAAGCAGGTCCTCAGGTCTCCTTTAAGATCAGTGAGGATATCGGCAACCAAACCTTCAATGAATTTGCCAAGGATCTTGACCTTTCTATTGGTGCAGGATTAGGCATCCAGGGGAAGTCCGGATTTGGACTGGGTGCGCGTTATATGGCCGGTTTGTCGAAAGTGGGTGACTTTACCAGCAGTTCCATCGATCCTGATTTTAAAAACGGCGTATTGCAGATCTCGTTGATGATCGGGCTTGGTGGAGGAAAGTAGTATCCTCTATCATTCATTCCCTGCCCATTCCTCACTCCATTGACCAGAGACAACCTGTTTGATCTTATAACTGACTTTGATCCCACGGTTGTTATCGGGAATCTTAATGGTCATTGTGCCATTGGGAGCCACTGACCGGAAGGTGATGGTTTCGGTGGTCAAGGGTAGTTCACTGGGCTTGAGATAAGATAGTTCAACCAAAACCTGATCCAATACAAAGGAGGAACGGTTGGAAACCGTTAGCTGAAGATCCTTGATCCCCCCAAATGCAGCCCTTTTATATTCATTGGCATTGACAGATACAAGCCGGGATAATTCTTCATTTGAACGAGGAACCCCATCTTTTTCCTCTCTGGTCTTTTTAGTCCGGGTGCCATCTTCGGCAGGGGTTACCGGAATCTGTTCGGTGGTTGTTTGATTTTCCTTGTCCTGTCCAGGTTCGATAGGTGGGGTAGTAGCCAGACTGTTTTTACTCACGGTTTTTTTGCCCGGAGCGTTCAGGGGTGATTCCTGAAAATCTTCCTTCAGCCCTTCCTCCTGGTTGGCCGTTTCAAGGGCCACTGCTGGAAACAGACCGGGTTGTTGTGTTTCTGTCTCGTTTTGTACCGGGTTCACCTGGGAATTTGATCCAAAGGCCTCCGGTTGGGGGGGCTTATTGGTCAGGGTCAGGTAAACCAGTGTTCCAAGAACCCCGACAAAAAACGCGGCCACTGCATAACGGCCGGCATGGTTGAATCGCTTACGACGGCTAAATCGCTCTTTCCGGTCATGCAGGGTCTTCACATACATTTCCTTGATCTCGTCCAGCGAACGCTCCATTTTGGTTTCCATGTGCACCACTTCAACTTCGGGTTCTTCTGTCTTTTTCAGTGAAATAGATGGGGCTTCTTCAATTTTTGCAACAGGTAGTTCTTTCTCTTTGGACGCCACAACCTCGACGGGTTTTTCCACCGGCTTGACCAGTGCAACGCGGGTATTATCCTTTTTAGGCATGACCACCACAACGGCGGAGTAGGCAGGTTTCTTTTCTTGTTGGGGCTTCTCTGTCTTATCTGTAATGGCTTCCGGTTTCTTTTCGAGGGGTTCCTTTTTTTCCTGCTGTGACTGCGAAGCAGTGGGGCGTTTGAAAAACCTGTCATAGGGCTGTTCTTCTACAACGGGGGCGTAAGGCTTTAGCTCAGCAATCTCACTGGGGTATCGCCAGGCAGCACTCTTCCCATCGACCCAAATCAGATCGTAGGGCTTTAGTCCAAGGGAAATGATCTCATCCAGCGAATAAGGCCCTATCTCCCTATTGCTGCGAAGCATGCGGTAAGTTGACATAACCCGTCCAGAGTTTGGTACTGCGATAAAACTACGAAAAAAACATACCCAATAATGCAAAAGCCTTGTTATAACGTGGATTTGGCGGGGTTGGCCAGGCCAACACAGGTGGATAAATAAGGCCTAAAAAACACCTGATTCCGGGTCGGTATTAGGGGCAATTCCGGTACATTTGCAGACCGCAAAAAAGCCGAAAAAAAAGCCCTTAATACGAACGTATGGACGAAAGCTTAGTGCCACAGGAAACCAATGATCAGGACCGGATTATCCCGGTCAATATTGAGGAACAGATGAAGACGGCCTATATCGATTATTCGATGTCGGTCATAGTCGGACGAGCCCTCCCAGATGTCCGCGACGGGTTCAAACCAGTTCATCGCCGGATCCTCTTTGCCATGAACGAACTGGGGATCAATTTTAACCGCCCTTTTAAGAAATCAGCCCGTATCGTCGGGGAAGTGTTGGGTAAGTACCACCCACACGGGGATACGGCGGTTTACGACGCCATGGTGCGTATGGCCCAGGATTGGAATATGCGGTACCCGCTGATCGACAAACAAGGAAACTTTGGTACGCAGGATGGAGATGGCCCTGCCGCCATGCGTTATACCGAGGCCAGACTGAAAAGGCTTGCGGAAAGCCTGTTAGATGATATTGAAAAGGATACGGTTGACTTTCAGTTCAACTTTGATGATACAGAAAAGGAACCTACCGTCCTTCCTTCCCGGATACCCCAATTGTTGATCAATGGTTCGAGCGGTATTGCGGTAGGTATGGCGACGAATATGATGCCCCATAACCTGAGCGAGGTGATCGATGGGTGTATCGCCTACATTGATGACCGGGATATTACCGTAGAAGGTTTGATGCAGCATGTAAAGGGCCCTGATTTCCCCACGGGTGGAATCATCTATGGCATGGAGGGGGTGAAGGCTGCCATGCATTTTGGTCGTGGCCGGGTTGTATTGCGCGGAAAGCTCCATATTGATACCAAACCTTCAGGTCGCGAACAGGTAATTATCACCGAGGTACCTTACCAGGTGAGCCGCGACACGCTGACGGAAAGAATTGGTGCCCTGGTGAATGAAAAAGTGATCGATGGCATCGCACATGTAAACAACGAATCCAACGAAAAAGAAGGCACCCGGATCGTGATCGACCTGAAAAGGGACGCGATCGCCAATGTCATCATCAACCAACTCTACAAGCATACTGAGCTTCAAACAAGCTATGGTATCAATAATGTCGCTCTGGTAAAAGGGAGACCCAGGACACTCAATGTCCGGGAACTCATCTCCGAATTCATTGAATTCCGTCATGAAGTAGTGGTTCGGCGAACCAAATACGAACTCGCAGAAGCGGAGAAAAAAGCCCATCTTCTCCAGGGTTACCTCATCGCTCTGGATCACCTGGATGAAGTGATCGCCATGATCCGTGCCTCCTCTACACCGGATATCGCCAAAGAAAATCTGGTCAATGCAGGTTGGGGATTGGATGAGATCCAGGCCAAAGCCATTCTGGAACTTCGTCTCCAACGCCTCACCGGCATGGAGCGTGATAAGATCCGGGAAGAATATGATGAATTGATGAAGCTGATCGCTTACCTGAAAGACCTGTTGTCTGATGAAGCGAAAAGATTTGAGATCATCAAAGCGGAACTGATTGAGATCAAAGATAAATTCGGGGATGAACGTAAAACAGAGATCACGTACCTCGATGATGAAGTAAAAATAAAAGACCTGATCAAAGAAGAGGATGTTGTAATCACCATTTCCCACCTGGGTTATATCAAACGCACACCGGCCGAAGAGTACCGGGCCCAGCGTCGCGGAGGAAGAGGATCCATTGGTGGTAAAACGCGGGAAGAGGATTTCATCGAACACCTCTTTGTCTGCTCTACCCACCACACCCTGTTGATCTTTACGGAAAAAGGGCGTTGTTACTGGTTAAATGTGTATGAGATTCCGGAAGGGGAGAAGACCAGTAAAGGTCGCGCCATACAAAACCTGGTGCAGATTCCTCAGGATGATAAAGTGAGGGCGGTTATTGATGTAAAAGACCTGAAAGACGAGTCCTTTGTGAAAGGTCATGATATCGTGCTTTGCACCCGGAAAGGGATCATTAAGAAGACCGAACTGGAAGATTTCAGCCGTCCCCGCCAGACCGGCGTCAACGCCATCACCATTATTGAAGGCGATGAATTACTGGATGCAAAACTGACCGATGGCCAGTGTGAGATCATGATGGCGGTGAAAAGTGGCAGGGCCATCCGATTCCCCGAAGATAAGGTTCGACCCACCGGCCGTGGCGCTATTGGGGTAGCGGGAATTGACGTGGATGAGGCCGACGATGCTGTGATCGGTATGCTTTGTGTAAATCCGGTAACGGAAGCATCCAAGACAGTATTAGTGGTGAGTGAGCAGGGATATGGAAAAAGGACAGCCGTGGATGAATATCGGATTACCAATAGGGGAGGAAAAGGGGTGAAAACGATCAACGTAACCGAAAAAACTGGTAAATTGGTCGGGATCCTGGGCGTCAACGATTCAGATGACCTGATGATCACTTGCCGAAGCGGAGTGACCATCCGGATGAAAG
>JANRLV010000138.1:0-5537 GCA_033762195.1 Chitinophagaceae bacterium
TAAAAGAAGGCCGGAAGAAGATCCGACCGGATGATTATTAAGCCGGCTGTGTCAACAGGCACAATGATTATCCCCCGATTTTTGTACTTTGTATCGATGCATATTGGTAATTCCATAAAACTTGCCGTACTGGCTGTTTCAACCCTCTCCTTTTCCCATTGCCAAAAGGAGAGCGAATCCGGGCAGGCAACGGCCAAGGTCAATATTGAGATCATCCATAAAGCCGGTAACCAGAATTTTGCTTTGAATACCTCCTACACCAATACGGCGGGTGAAAGCTTCACTGTATCAACATATAAATATTATATATCCCACCTGGAATTATCCGGGGGTAAAAAAGCAATCGGTGAAACGTATTTTCTGGTGGATGAATCCGACCCGGCTTCAAAAAGTTTTCAGGCTGTTGTTGAAACAGGAAACTTCAACTCCATATCTTTTTTGCTGGGTGTAGATAGTCTTCATAATGTAAGTGGCGCTCAAACCGGTGCCCTGGATCCGTTGAAGGGGATGTTTTGGACCTGGAATTCCGGGTATATAATGGCTAAAATGGAAGGAAACTCCCCTGTTTCCACGCTGCCCGCTAATTTTTTTGAATACCATATCGGTGGCTTTAAAGGAGCCACCAATACGGTAAAGAGAATAACTCTTCCCTTTCCGCAAACTATTGACCTTAAAAAAGGGGAAAACCTGACTATTCAGATCTCCGGCGATATTCTTCAGTGGTTTACCCAACCTCTTGATTTTTCCATTGCTGCGAAACCGTCGATCACCACTCCGGGTGCGAACGCTAAAATGATGGCCGATAATTATGAGGATATGTTCTCCCTGGTCTCTGTCACCTCCAACTAAAATCATGCGAAAAGCCACACGTACGATATGGACCCTTTGTTTAATCACGGCTACATTCGGCTTGATGGCAGACAGTTGTAATAAAAAAGAAGACGGGCGCAGTGAAACAACACCACTAACCTTTGCCATACCGGAAGGTTTTCCGGAACCCGTTTATAATTTTTCGAATAATCCCTTAACAGAGGAAGGTTTTGTGTTGGGTCGAAAATTGTTTTATGACGGGCAATTATCGCAGGACGGAAATTTCCCCTGTGCTTCCTGTCACCAGCAATTCGCGGCCTTTTCTACTTACGACCATTCTTTCAGCCACGGATTCAATGATGCTTTTACAAAACGAAATGCCCCGGGTCTGTTCAATCTGGCCTGGCATAGCGAATTTCACCTCGATGGGGGCATCAACCATCTTGAGGTACAACCTCTGGCTCCCCTGACCGCGCCAAATGAAATGGCAGAAACGATCGATAATATACTGATCAAGTTAAAGGCCGATGAAAATTATAAGAAAATGTTCAAGGCTGCTTTTGGAGATGATGAGATCACCAGCCAGCGAATGTTGAAAGCCCTGGCACAGTTCACCGTTTCCCTGGTCTCAGCCAATTCGAAATACGATAAATATAAAAAAGGACAGGCCAGCTTTACTCCTTACGAAGAACGAGGCTACGCATTATTTAAAGCGAAATGCGCCGGATGTCATACCGAACCCCTGTTTACGGATCTCAGCTACCGAAATATTGGCCTCGCGGGTATTCCTAATCTCTGGGATGCCGGTCGCATGACCATCACCGGTGACCGGGCCGATTCACTGAAATTCAAGGTCCCCAGTTTGCGCAATGTGGCCCTCACTCAGCCTTATATGCACGATGGACGTTTTGCCAGTATTGAAGCCTGTTTGCAGCATTACGCCTCCGGTATTGCACCCGGCCCAACGCTGGATCCTCTTTTGCAAAACGGAATTGTACTCACCCGGTCGGAGATCGTGGATGTAGTGGCTTTTCTCCGCACGTTGACAGACACCACTCTAACAAAAGATCCGCGTTTCGCGGATCCTGAAAGTAAGCCGATCTTTAGTCCCGACCGGCATTAGTAGTATAAATAAAAACAAAAGCGGATTAACCCTTTCGTTTGCCCTTCATGGCTTCCAAAACCTGTTTTTGGTTTTCGATCTCCTGAGACTGACTCTCCTGATTGCGTTTATTTTCTTCAATATCCGACTCCAGCTTCTTCAATTTCTTTTGCAGATCGGATCCATCATCCTCCAATTTGCGCAATTTCTTTTCTGCCTTAGCCACTTCCTCCACTTGCTTCGCAATTTCCACTTCCAGGTTATAGGCTTCCATAAAAGGACTCAGGTCATTGAGGAAGGTTTTGGCCTGTGTTTTTACATCGCTGTCCAGCATGCCCATCATATTGGCATCCGCCTTATTGATCATCATGAATATGACGGATTCATCCTTCTCGCGCTTGCTTTTCTTCTCTACACGAAATACATAATCCAGGCTTTCTCCACTGATGGATTGAATAATGGCACCTTTATACACCCGAAAACCTTTGGATTCCTTGGCTTTGAAACCCATTTTCTCCAGCTTTTCAACCAAAGCGGCTTCTACAACAGAGGGTGGGTAAGGAAAATCAATGGCAAAAGTCTCCTGTGCTTTTTTCAGGTACTCCACTTTTGACTCATAGGCTTGCTGGGAAAACACGAAACCACCCATCAGCAGGGCGGTCAGGAATAAGGCGATTTTTCTCATAAATGGTTAATTTTTCTTTTCAAAGAGGGAATATGAGTTGAAAAGGTTGCAACAAAGGTAGTTTGTTTTCTATTTTTAAAATCTATTTTTGTCTCACAGATATCACAGATACCACAGAAATGGCGGATAACGCAGATATCATACTTATCTGCGTTATCCGTGATATCTGTGAGAATAAAAATAGATTCCAAAATTCCTTTTTGAGCACAATAAAAAAACTCGCCGGTCAAACACTCTGGTATGGTGTACCCACCATCGTCAGCCGATTTCTCGGCTACCTGATGAACCTGTCCCTGCCATTTTTATTTGCTCAGGCGGCCACCACCGCCGACCTGGCCCAGGTATATGCCATCATCCCGTTTCTGAATGTGCTGTTTACCTATGGACTGGAGACCGCCTATTTCCGGTTTGCGCAGGAGGAAGATCGTGAAAAATTATATAGCACTCTTAGTATTTCCCTGATCGGATCTACCCTGCTCTTTACGGCAGTTTTATTGCTGTTTCGGGATGCAATCATTGATCTGGCCGGACTGGAACGCCATCCCGAGTATATCACCTGGATGTGTTGGATCCTTTTTTTTGATACCCTGGCCACCCTCGCTTTTGCGCGGTTAAGATTGGAAAACAGGCCGCGCAAGTATGCTTTTGTCCGTGTGGCCGGAGTAATTGTCAATATTCTGGTGGTCATTCTGTTTTTGGGTATCATTCCCCGTTATCTTGAAACAAATCCCGACGGACCCCTTTCCCTGATCTATAATGCCGATGATCCGATCCGGTATTATTTATTAGGCAATCTCTGTGGCAGTGTTTTTGTTTTTCTGCTTTTATGGAAAGAATTCCGGGGTATCCGGCTGGTCTTTGATAAAAAACTCTGGGGAAAAGTATTGCAGTACAGCTACCCTTTGATCCTTGTGGGTATGGGGGGTATGGTTAATGACATGCTTAGCCGGCTGGTTTATCGCCATGTGGTGGACCTCCCGGTAGCTGAAGCCGATAAAGAGCTTGGGATATTTGCCAATCTGTACCGGCTTGCCGTGTTGGTCACCATCATGATTCAGGCTTTTCGCATGGCGGCCGAGCCATTTTTCTTCAATAGTTCCAAAGAGGATAATGTTCAAAAGAAATATGCCCGGGTGATGAAGTTCTTTGTCATCGCCTGTTGCTTCATGTTCCTCGGCATTGGCCTGTACCGCGATGTTTTGCAAGCCATCATTACCCTCAAATCCGATGAGTGGGGAGAGGGAATTTATATCGTGCCTTTACTCGCCATGGGAAACATTTTTCTGGGCATTTATTATAACCTCAGCATCTGGTACAAGCTGACAAATAAAAACCTGTACGGTGCGTGGATCACCCTGGGGGGAGCTGTAATCACCATCGGACTCAACTGGCTGCTGATACCCGGTCTCCATTACCTCGGAGCCGCCCTGGCCACTTTTGTCTGCTACCTGTTCATGATGGTGGTGAGCTACAAACTCGGACAGAAATACTATCCGGTTCCCTATGCCAAAAAGAAATTGCTGGCCTACCTGGTGTTGGTGACCCTGATCTACCTGTTGCACCGGGGCCTCTTGATGATTTGGGACAATATCTGGTTCAGTGCGGGTACAGGCACCCTCCTGTTGCTCATCTTCGGTTGGTTCATTACCCTCACCGAACGAAAAGAACTGCAACGGATTCCTGTATTGAACAAACTGGTGCGCTGATCAATACAACTTCACATAAGGATTATTCATTTTCTCAAATCCAATCGTGGTCACCGGCCCATGCCCCGAATAGACCCGGGTTTCATCGGGAAGGGTGAAAAACCGGGTTTGGATACTCTGAAAAAGGGTCGAAAAACTGCCGCCGGGAAGGTCTGTTCTCCCCACACTGCCGTTAAACAATACATCCCCGCCAATAACAAAGCCATCCGCCTCAGAATAAAAGGACACACTACCCGGAGAATGACCGGGCGTGAACAGAATCTTAAGACGGTCTGGCCCCAACACAATCTCCCCGTCTTCTTCCAGAAAAACAAGCTCTCCGGCATAATTTTCGAAGGGTAAATTCCACATTTCTCCGCTGGAGGGAGCAAATTCCAAAACTTTCTGCTCGGCCGGATGTAAATGAAGGGGCAGGTTCCAGGTTTCCGCCACGAACTTATTCCCAAAAACATGATCGAGGTGACAATGGGTATTGAGCAACCGGCGGGGAATTAAACCCGATTGGTCGATAAAGGTCTTTAATTCATCTTTCTCTTCGGGAAAATAACAACCGGGGTCGATTATCAGGCATTCATCTTCCTCGTTATAAAGCACATAGGTGTTTTCCTGAACGGGATTGAATGTAAAAGCTTTAACATGCCACATGGTCGTTTTTTCGTACTTTAGTTATTCATTGAATCGACTTATCCGGACGAAATTACGCACGAACGGGTTACGTAACAATTAGACAAGAAACAGCAAGGCTTCTATGAAACGAACATTTCTTCGCCAGACCCTGCTTGCAGGGCTATGCTGCACCCTGGGTGTGGCGAGTGTCAATGCACAGGTCAGCACCGTTGAATTCGGGAAAAACCGGGTTCAATATGATAAATTCAAATGGAAATATTACCAGACCGATAATTTCAATACGTATTTCAGTCAGGATGGTCTTGCCCTGGGTAAATATGCCGCGCAGATCGCCGAAGCAGAATTACCCAAGCTGGAAGAATTCATGGAATATGGTTTGCAACGCCGGGTAAATATGGTGGTGTATAACAATTTCGATGATATGTACCAATCCAATATCGGATTGGGCATCGATTGGCAATACCCCGGCGGATTGACCAAACTCGTCAATAACAAGATCCTGGTGTATTTCGACGGGAACCACAATAACCTCCTTCGTCAGATTCGGCAAGGCATTGCGAAAGTGATCCTGGCCAATGAATTGTTTGGAGACGACCTCGGCGAAGTG
>JANRLV010000139.1:0-12471 GCA_033762195.1 Chitinophagaceae bacterium
TCGGGGGGGGAATGTTGCGGCTATAACTGGTGGAGAACAGTTAAATAGTAAAAATATCGAAAGATTATTGAGTAAAAGTCAAGGGTTTAATTTGCCTAAGGCCAGGGAGGTTAAGGACTTTGGAGTAATAGGGCATAAAAATTCTCTCTTTTATCCGACAATAAGAGTATTGGATAATGAGAAAAAAGTAAAAAGGTTGGATATTTTAAATGAGGATGAGGTTTATTTTAAATCTATACTAACTAAGTATAAAGAAGGATATATAAGTATGCTTGGCTTTGATTCAACAAGAATTTCCCTTAGTAATGTGGGCATTGAACACTTATATATGATCGCTTTTTTGGATAAAATGGAATCTGCTGGTATACATCAAATTTCGTTTGGATATGGCAGAAGAATATGGGAAATTAAGGATAACGATCTACTAAAGTTGAGAGACAGTACTTGCTCAGCGGAATCAAGAAAGGGTGGTGAAGATTCGGCGTTGAGTTGGTTTAGGAGATATGCATTCTGTTATGAATTGCAGGTCCCAAAAGATTGGGGTACGGAAAATAAACATGCTATAATGCTAAGAGAGTTAAATACTTTTTTTGGCCGTATGTATAAGCTTAATGCCTCTTGGGAGCGAAGAAATGTAACGTGTATGGCATTGATAAGAACCAATGGGGAAGAAAGCGTGCTTTCTAAGGGCGGAGTCCCCATTTTGAAGCATACCCCTTTTTCTTTCGACGTTCAAAATATAGCTCTTGATGAATTTGTGGCTGAACTGGCTGCCTATTATTTTCCCAAATCACCCTTTCCAATGATTGACGAAACAGGATATAAATCAAAAATTGACCTGAATATATCTTGTGATATTCGAAATGTTGAATTAGTGAATGGAGAGTTAGCTAAATACGGTCTGAAGCTTGTAAAGATGGATAAAGAATTAGATGTAATTGTGTTTCGTCAATTAAATGAGTAGAAATATAAATCTTCGTAACATTAAAATCATTATTTATGCGTTCCCTTTTGGCGTCTGTTTTTTTATTTTTCTTAGTTAAATCCTTTGCTCAATTAAATGCGACCAAAGAAAACCTTCCTAAGAATTGGTATTTGCTTGACAAAAACTGGGATGGTGTTTATGGTATTTCATTATCGGACGCTTATAATTTTGTAAAAGATAAAAATAGTGAGCCGGTAGTTGTTGCAATCATAAGCGGCGGTATCGATACTTCTCATGAAGACCTCTGTGAGAGTCTTTGGAGAAATCCCGGAGAAATTCCTGGCAATAATGTGGACGATGACCGTAATGGTTATATAGATGATGTTTTTGGCTGGAATTTTATGGGTCCATACTTTGAACGAGGGGTTAGTAACAATAATGTTTCGGAGGGAATTGTAGATGCGGGAACATATTTCGCTGGAATTATAGGGGCGATACGTAACAACGAAAAGGGGATAGATGGGATCGTTGAGAATGTAAAGCTAATGACATTAAGGGCATATCAAAAAGGAGATAGTGAAAATATGGAATTTATTAAAGCAATGCAGTATGCAATTGATAATGGTGCGAAAGTTATATGTATACCAGTAATACGACAATTTAAAAGTTGGGGCGGCGCTATTGATAGCGTATTGTTAGATGCCGAAAGAAAGAATGTATTGATTGTAGAAGCAGCAGTAAATGGGGGTAATATGGATGAAAATAACCGATATCTCCACCATAAAACAAGTACGCTGCTGGTAGTAGGTTCCAGCGGACCTTCAGATGAAGTATTGTTTGATCTAAACAATAATGGTGGATATGGAATGAAGATTGATGTTTTGGCGCCTAGTTTAAATTTATATTCAACAAGGAAAGTTCCCCGAGTATCGGAAAATAAGATTGCAGATAGTAATGATTCCTGTGGATGTAAAACAGGTGAATGCGGAGTGATTTATTATAATAATACGAATGCCGCTGCTGCAGTAACAAGTGGAGTTGCTGCTTTTATATTATCTTATTACCCCGGGATAACAGCAAGACAGTTGAAAAGTATAATTGAAGCCTCCGTGGTACGGATACCTGAAAGTCTTACAACTAAAATTGACGATGAGGAATTCCCAATTAAAAACGTTTGCAGAACCGGGGGGATAGTAAACGCTTACAATGCCATAAAGTTAGCTTCGACTATAATGGAGGAAAAAAAGTAAAACCCGTGCTGATCTTAGTATATTCTTTGCTAGCCCTCGCTAGCCTTAGCGTGTTCTATGCTGGCCCTCCGCTGGCCTTAACATTGTACAGTTAGACTCTAACTATAATAGTCCACCAGCCTACGGTCAAACCAGTTTCAATCCTGTCGGAACTTTTCAGAGCTCAGTGTAGGAACTGAGGATAGGGTTTCGGGGATGTAAAGAAACCACAGTGACACAGAGGCGTGGCAGTTTGTTGTAGCGCTCTTACATAGCGTGGAAATGACAAGATGGTTCAATTGAAATACAACGTATGATAATTTGTGGATTCACCAGGTAACGGTGATTGATCTATGGAAAACCGTCCCCTTTGTATCTTATTGATAAACCAAATATGGCTGCTATCCCCGAAACCACCCCCTCCACCACCCGCCGACCCGGGTTTTCGCATCAAAAGAAAACCCATCTTCGGATTGATATGACCCCGATGGTTGACCTGGGGTTTTTGCTGATCACCTTTTTCATTTTTACTACCCGGCTGGGAGAGCCACAGGCACTGAAACTGTTTATGCCGAATGACCAGGACAAAACCATTACCCCCAATACAACCGGGGAAGGACTGACCCTGACCATTTTGCTGGATGGAAAGAATGTGATTCATTATTACCACGGTATGCCGGAACAGGCGCTGGCAAAGGGGGAGATCTTCTCGAGTAACTACCATTTGCAAAAGGGAATCGGTCAGGTGATACGTGATAAACAAAAGGCCATTGACGAGTCGGGCAAATACCCGGAGGGGAGAAAGGGAATGGTTGTTATTATTAAAGCCGGTCCCCAGGCCAGCTATAAAAACATGGTAGATGTGCTGGATGAAATGCTGATCAATGGGGTTTCTAAATACGCCGTGGTGAAACCTTCGGGAGAGGAATTATCATTTATGAGTAATTAGGTATTTCATTTTCCCACTTATTCCTCCCCCACCTTCTTCTCAAAAACAATCCCCGATCCCAGAATCTCTAACCCCACAATCTTGCCGGCTTCATTTCGCTGGAACTGGATATTGTCAAAACGGTCTTTTCCGGCGTATTTGGGTCGGAGGGGGTCCATGCGCTGGTTTTTTATCAGCAGGCGGCCCTGGTCGTTGGTGATTTCCCAAACGGTGGAGAGTTCATTGGCGTAGTACACACCTGTGTAAGGACTAAGGTCGATGCTTTCTTTAAAAGTTTTCTCGGCTTCTATTTCATTGAGCATGGCATCTATATTGGGGATCATGGCGAGATCGGGTAGCTCTTCGGTGTTGGTTCCGCGAAAGAGGTCAATGATCCGGGATATACGTTGAAAGCTGGCATCGTTTCCATCATTGGCCATAAAAGCAATACAAAGCCCCTCTTCAGGATAGCGGTACAGGGCGGTGCGGTAACCAAGCACCAGTCCCAGGTGCATGATCTCGGTCTGGCCATTCATCTTAGTATTGATGGTATTGCCAAAGACATAATTATTCAGACGGCCATTGTTGAGCTTGGTGGGAGTGGATAACAAATTGACAAGACTGGGGCTCATGGACTTCTTGCTTTCCAGATGTAGCAGCCATTTTTCGAGGTCGTCAAGGGAGCTCATGACACAGGAAGCACCCACCGCACCCCAGTTATTCATTTGTTCCCGATAACCGCTCTCCGTACCCTGATAACTTTTCACCGCACGGGGAATGACCTGGCCTACTTGGGCCTTGAACAGGGTATTGTCCATTCCCACTGGACGAAAAATATTGGCCCGGCACCATTCGGCAAAGGAGGTATCTGTAACGCGGCTTACTAATTCGGCGAGCAGGTTATAATTGGTATTGGAGTACTCAAAGCGGTCACCGGGTGTGAACAGGAGTTTTTTCTGGGCATAGGCAAAGTTGAGACAGATGGGGAGCGTGGTACGGTCGAGGTGGCTGAAACCGGCATATTGCAGATCGTCAATATTTCGGATACCGGATGTGTGGTTTGTCAGTTGCGCAATAGTGATGGGGTTTGAATAGACGGGCATTTCGGGAAAATACTTCCGGATATTCTCCTGTAAACCCAATCGCTGTTGATCGGCCAGCATGGCTACGGCATAACCGGTGAATTGCTTGGAGCAGGATGCCATTTCAAACAAGGAATTGGATTGAACAGGTATCCCGGCCTCGAGATCGGCCATTCCCCGGCAGATCTTCAGGACCGGGTTCCCATTTTTTATCACGAGCAACGCGGCACCGGGTGCATCGGGCAGATACCAACCCTCAATTAACTGCCGGGCTTTTTGCACCGCATCTTTACCGGCTTTTTCAACGGATTGAAGGGTGATGGTATAATCACCGGTTAACGGTGGTTCAAAATTCCAACCTATAATTACCTGATAGGAGCCGGGGATGGTGGAGAATATCGTGACCACTTCTTTGTCACCCATTCTGTTTTGGTCCACCCAATGGATCAGTTTACCTGCCGGATCGTAAACCCGGGCATGTAACCGTATATGCTTTTCGGTGATCCGCACGCTGGCAAATTCCCCCGCCTTCATCGAAACCAGAAAGGTATCCAGTTCATGGGGACTCAATTGCGCCTGAAGGGTTTGCCCGGCCATCAGCCGGACCGGTTTATCCTGAGAAATACACGTAGAAAACGTGACCAGGAATACGGTACAAAAAAGGAGCATCTTTTTCATGATGGGGAACCATTTAGCGTGGAGGAAACAGAACAATTTAAGCCCCGGGGAAGTTACAGGTATGTTAATTGAGGATGGGAAGCGGATGAGATTATATATTGTTGATGTAGCCCTCTGTTTTTCCACGATCATCTTGTCCGGCTTCCACGATAGACAATAAGAAGATACCCTTATTTTCAAATGGTTATAAAAAAACCGGGGGCTGTTCTGGGCCCTGGCCATTTGTTTATTCACTGATTTTGCTGTAAACTTGTCCATCTAACTAACCGATTTGAAGCCAGCAAATAACCTTTTCCTTTGCCCGCCTAGTGCTACGTGCATGACATCCTATTTTCATAAAATTATTCGTTATTGGACTGGTAAAAATCGCCAATCCGACTCCAGGCTGAACCATTTGGTACCGTATTTGTTTGAAATACAATAGCTTAACCTAAACTATGACCGAATATTTGAACTTTGTTGATTCTTTAGCCCAAAAAGGCGGAACCGACCAGATTTTTTTTAATTCAGGGCCGAACCATGCTGCCATTGTATTCGCTACCATGTTTAAATATGCGAATAGCGAAATGAAAATGTTTTGTGGCGGGTTTACCGGCGAAGTTTCCAATGATAAAAGATATCAGCGGGAGCTTGAGGAATACCTGAAACGCGGGGGCAAGTTGAAAATTTTAGTGGAAAACGACCTTTCAAATAACCCGAAAAGTCAGGTATACGCTATTTTCAGAAAGTATTCCTCAAATATTCAAGTTTACCTCTCTCAGGGAAAAGTAACGGATAAAAATGGCGACCCCTTGCATTTTGCAATGGCTGACGATCGGATGTATCGACTTGAAACCGGAACAATCGACTATACCGCTGAGGTTAACTTTAATAACCCAGAAAAAGTAGATATTCTCAATTACTACTTTGATCGGATCCTTCTTTCCTCAAAAGGCCATCCGATTTCCCTGAACTAAGATATTCACGCCACCATATACAACCATCCATGGAAGTTCAAAGTTTCAGTTCAATATTTGAACTGTTTGCCACCTTTACACTGGCTTATGTACTTGTAGACGAATTTACCCCCGACCCATTTGTGAGCGTTATTGCAGATAAAATTTTACGGATGTATGATTCCGTATATAAAGAATTTAAAGACATTCGGACGAATATCAACGCTGCCCGTAATGACCTGGCCACCCTGGTTCAATCAAAAAAAGATATAGAGGAAATTGCAAAAGATGATTTTGAAAAATTAGTACGCGCCTCTGAAAAACTACTTGAATCCACGGAATATAGGGCCAATCAGTCCTTGAAAGAGATTGTTTCGGAAATCAAAAACCGCCTCCACACCAAACGCTTTGCATACTTGAATTTTTTTCTTTTGTTATTCTGTCTTTTCATGTTGTTTATAAGTGGGTTTTATAACAACACATTGGGAAAAACCCCTTATGAAGAGAGTAGATACATTGCCAGCCTGGATCTTGGCCTTTTTCTCTTTTTATTTGGTTCAATAACTTATCTTGTTACAGTCTGGGCAAGAGATAACAGAAGGAAGAATGGCGACACGGAAAATATCAAGAAGGGCTATTTAACCTCATTGATTGTATGGTTTTGCCTGGTAGCTCTGGCAGTAATTGAATACTTTGCCGGTCTATTCACAGAATTCTTTTATAATTGCTACTTACGACACGACATCCTGGTATATATATGCGTTTTCCTGCCACTTTCAAATTTTCTGGTATATATGTTTAAGGCCTATCGCAGGGCAAAAAAAGACCTTCCGGATCTGGAGCACAGGGCAAAACAGTATTTTGAAGATTATAAGTCAGAGATTACCAAAGTCAATAAGTTTTGCGCGGCTTATGGGTTTAATAAGGATGATTTATTGATGGTTTAAACCCTACCACCCCAATTGGATCGTATAGAAACGCGTGTACTCAAACCTCCCCCACTCTCTCACATTCTTTCCCGCTAATACAGTCTGAAAAGCAGGGGTATCCTCTGAATACAATACCAATACCAATATCGTTTTCTTATTCACCACAGGCATAGATTGCAGCAGGGTCCTCGCATCCATAAACCCTTTGTGCCCGTGATAGATGGCCGTGTAGGGGTAATAGTTATCCTTGTAGGAGGTAACGATGATATCGGTACCGGTGTCGGAACGTTTTAATTCATCGAGCAATTTTCCAAACAGATTATAATCCTGCTCGCGGTAAACGGCTTGCTTGTACTCATTGAAACGCAGGGCTACCTTGGTATGGAAATAGATATTATGCCCGATCTCGATAAAGAGTAATAACCCGGCAGCTATAACCGGCCAGCGCTGCCAGCCTTTACCCTGCAATAAACCTTTGAGAAAAAGGAACTGGAGGAAAAGAAAGACAAAGGCGTAGTAGCGTGATTCGTAGATATAATTCCACCCACCCACAAAACCCTGTTGCATTTTATAAGTAAGGGAAAGATAGCCCAGCGAGAAAAGGATGCCGCCTACACTGATGGCGCCAAGCCAGACAAACCATTTCCAGGGATCCATGGTCCGGAAATAGTTTTGCAAAAAGAATAACCAGGCCAGCCAGCCGGCAAGCAGGGCCCAGACCAGTATATTGACCCACTCTAACACACTCAGCAATATGGAGAGGGGAATACCCAGACGCAGGATGACCTGACTGCTGAGAAATGCGATATTAATAAACGAAGCCGGCGCGGAAGGATGCCAATGCAAAAGATTACCCGGAAATATCCCCCGCTCAGTAGGCAGGGCATAATTGCTCATACCTGTGGATGATTTCATGTATAAAAAGAACAGGGCCATACAGGCGAGCGCGGTGGATAGCATGACCCAGCCTCTTATACGCACAGCCTTGTCCTTGTTCATAAAACCCAATAACAGGATACCGGCAGGTACACCAATGGTGATAACGGGATAGGCATAGCGAAAGAGATTGGGCAGGAAAAGAAACAATCCGGCCAGCACCCAATAGCCGGGGCGTGACGCGGTATTCTTTAATGATTGTATCACTAAAATAAACGCCGCTACCAGGAACACCAGCGCGGGCAGATCGGTGGGTAATGACTCACTGATAAAGGTATATTCAAAACAACCGGCGATCAATGTGCCGATAGTGATAGCGGCTCTATTAAATTCAAGTACACGCAACAGTTTCCGGATCAAAAAGATCAGGATAATGGCAAAGACCCAGTCAAAGGCCGTGGTGGCCTGATAGATATCATAGGAAAACAATTTCAAAAACGGTGAAAGAAACAGGGGATAACCGGGAGGCCAGTAGGGTGTGGCATCATAGACCACCTGATCGGGCGCGGTGAAGAAATATTGGGGAATGACAAATCCCTTGCCTTCCAGGAAACTCTTGCTTTGCATTACGCCGATCATTTTGTCGCGCCCGGCGTAGGAGACAAAGAGGATATTGATCGTCCGGTTAGCGATGGCTAAAAGGAGAAATAATATACCTGCCGTTTTGGATGATAGTATCCTGTACAAATTACTAAGTAATTAAACCTCTGCGTTTCTCTGCGTCCTCATGTTCTCCGCGGTGAATTTTACCGCAGAGAACATGAGCAAGCAGAGAAACGCAGAGTTTTCCAAAAGTCTGATATTTTCCGGGTCTTTCTTACATTTATAAATCTTTTCACCAAAAACTGCCATATGACCATCCCTGTAGTTGACCTCGCCGAATTCCTCAGTGGTGATCCCGCCCGCAAACTAAAATTCGTCAACGAACTGGGCAAGGCCTATTAAGAAGTAGGTTTTGTGGCCGTTAAGAATCACGGCATCTCCGACGACCTGATCGCGGATATGTATAAATATGTACAGGCTTTCTTTGCCCAACCACTGGAAATAAAGAAACGCTACGAAATACCCGAGCTGGCCGGTCAGCGTGGTTATACCTCCTTTGGACGTGAACATGCCAAGGGCAGTACGGCCCCGGACCTGAAAGAATTCTATCAGCATGGACAAATGGTAGATGATGGCGATCCCATTAAAAGCGAATACCCGGATAATGTGGTGATCCATGAAGTGGCACCCTTTACACCTACGTTTAATAATGCCTATCGTGCTTTTGAAAAATCGGGTCGCTCGCTGCTGCAGGCCATTGCCCTCTACCTGGGATTGGATGAACATTATTTTGATGATCCCATTCACAATGGCAATTCCATTCTCCGCGCCATTCACTATCCTCCGATATTGAATGAACCTAAATCGTCCATCCGCGCGGAACAACACGAAGACATCAACCTCATTACCTTACTGGTAGGTGCCTCCGCTGATGGATTGCAGATCCTCACCAAACAGAATGAATGGGTGGGTGTTACCTCTCTCCCCGAACAGATCGTAGTGAATGTGGGGGATATGCTGCAACGTCTTACCAATAATAAGCTCCGCTCCACCACCCACCGCGTGGTGAACCCACCCCGTGAACTATGGGGTACCTCACGTTATTCAATTCCTTTCTTTTTACACCCCAAGAGCCAAATGAGCCTGGCCTGTCTCGAGAGCTGTATTGATGCCACTCACCCCAAGGCCTATCCGGATGCCACGGCAGGGGAATACCTGGATGAGCGTCTCCGGGAGATAGGGTTGAAGAAGTAGTTTTTATCACGCCTACCAACCACTTATCATTTTCCGTAAATCGTAAACACTTAATAATCAACGATTAAGTATAAATATTCTCTACAATACTAAAAAAAACTTGGTACTTTGTTTTGCATAGTACCAAATATCACCCTATCTTTGACTTGTCAATGCGAAATAAAGACGATAAAAGATAAATGAAGCGCCATGAATATTGAGAACACACAGAGCCAGATGCGGAAAGGGATATTGGAATTCTGCATTCTCTCCGTGATACGCCGTGGGGAGGCCTACCCCAGTGATATCGTGGAGGAGATGCGGGCGGCCAATATGAGTATCCTGGAAGGAACGCTCTACCCCTTGCTTACCCGCCTAAAGAATGCCGATATGCTGACCTACCGCTGGGTGGAAAGTAATTCGGGTCCTCCCCGCAAATACTTTTCCTTAACGGAGAAAGGTGAGGCTTTCTACAAGGAACTCGAACAAACCTGGATGGAGCTATCCAATGGAGTAAATGCCCTGACCAGTCCAACCAACCAACAACAAGACTTCAACCAAAAAACGCAGCAAGATGAAAAAGATAATTAATATAAACCTGAGCGGCCGGGTGATCCCGATCGAGGATTCAGCTTATGAAAAGTTGCAGGCTTATATTGAAAGCCTCCGCCGGTATTTTTCCAAGGAGGAAGGAAAGGATGAGATCATCAATGATATTGAAAGCCGTATTGCCGAGCTGATGAATGAGAAGATCCGCAAGGGCGCTCATGCCATCACCGATGCGGATATTGATGAGATCGCTGCTTCCATGGGCCGTCCCGAAGATTTTGACGCCGACCTGGATGAGGACGAAAAACAAAAAAATGCCGGCAAGGAACAAGCCAGCACCGCTTCGGTGTTTGACCGGATCCATGCAAAACGTCGCTTGTACCGCAATACCAATGACCGGGTGATCGGTGGGGTATGCTCGGGTATCGCCAACTATTTGGATGTGGACCCTTCCATCGTACGGCTTTTATTTGCCATCGTCACTTTTGGCGGATTTGGTTTTGGTATCCTTGCCTATATCATCCTCTGGATCGTATTGCCCGAGCAAGGCCTGGGTCAATATGGTGGTAAAAGATTGTACCGTAACCCGGATGACCGTGTACTGGGTGGTGTAGCCGGTGGTTTGGCTGCGTATTTTAATAAGGATGTCAAGATCATCCGTTTGATCTTTGCCGCTCCGATCATTCTGAAGGTGGTGCTGGCCATTATCAGCATACCCTTCTGGAACAATGGTTCCTTCTTCCCCGATATCGCCTTTGGCTCCCTGACCGGAACCTTTGTGCTGGCCTATATCATTCTCTGGATCGTATTGCCTGAAGCAAATACCGAATACCAGAAAATGGAAATGCGTGGAGAACGGATCGATGTGAACCGGATCAAACAAAATGTACAGGACAAAGCGCGTGAGTTTGGCGAAGAGTTAAAGACCGCCGCGAATGAATTCAGCAGCAAAGTAGGTGGATACAGCAAGGAAAGAGGCAAACAGTTTGCACGTGAGTTTGGCCAGGCAGCCGGTAATGCCGGGATAGGTTTTGGCCATGTGATCGGTGTGATCTTTAAAGCCTTCTTCTTCTTCATTGCCGGTTCTATTGCCTTTGGATTGTTTGTAGCCCTGCTCGCCCTCTTATTTAGTGGTGTAGCCTGGTGGCCTTTTAATAATTTCCTGTTCACCAGTGATTGGCAGAAGATGCTGGCCTGGGGTACGGTGATCTTCTTCCTGATCGTTCCCCTGGTAGGTTTTATCACCTGGCTGGTACGTCGCATCATGAAGATCCGCTCGGGTAGTGGTTATATGGGCTGGACCTTTGGTGCCTTGTGGACCCTGGGTTGGGTATGTGTGATCTGGTTGGCCGCTTCGATAACCCGTGATTTCCGCTACTTTGAAGAAGGCAGCAAAGACATGGCCATTGCACAACCTACCACTGGTAAACTGACCGTAGGGGTAACTGCACCTGAACTGAATTTTCAGGGTGGATATGGATGGATGAATGATGACCGCACCGGTTGGGATATCTCCGAAGACAGTTTGACCCTGAGCTGGGTAAACATTGAAGTAAGCCGCAGCAAGGACAGCGCCTATCATGTGATATTGTGGAAGAATGCTTTTGGCAGCGATAACCAGGATGCCCGCAGCCGCGCCAGCCGTATCGGTTATGAAATGACCTATACCGATAATTTTCTTGACCTGGGCAATGGTTTCTCCGTAGGCAAAGAGAGCAAGTACCGTGGACAGCATGTAGTGGTAGAGATACAAGTACCCGTGGGCAAGAAGATACGCTTTGATGAAACCATCACCGAAAAATTGAACAGCGTGGAGATCGAATTCCATGATAACTACGGTCGTCGCCGTAACTGGAACCGCCGGGGTGTGTATGTACGCGATACCGATTTCCGCTGGAGAACAAATACTGACTATACCATGGGTGAGGACGGGATCTTATTTAACCCCAATATGCCCAAGGAAGAAGTCAAATCCCGCGATGGTTATCGCTGGGATGGAGATGATGCAGCAGACAGAGAAAAAAGAATAAAAGAAGAAATGAGAGTGTTGGAAGAGGAAAAAGCACAGGAGAAGAAAAAACTGGAAGAGGAACTCCGTCAAATTGAGGAGCAACGCAAAAAGGACAGCCTGAATCAATCGAAGACAACAAAGCCCGAAAGAATGGACAACAACAGTGATGTAGGATTGGGTGGCAGTTCTCTCTCTCCGGTGTTTTCCCTGGCCAGGTTTATCGATTAAACTCGGTTGAAGTTGGAACCATCTGCGTGAGTAGATGGCAACCTCAAAGCTTTCCCGTTTTCGGGAGAGCTTTTTTTGTTCACCGCGGAGAACAAGAGGACACAAATAATCACTTAATTTTGCCGGATGAAAAATACTCCCTTTACCGACAAACACATAGCCCTTGGCGCGAAGATGGCCCCCTTTGCCGGATACAATATGCCCATCAGTTATTCCGGCATCAATGACGAGCATGCCGCCGTGCGCAAAAATGCCGGAGTGTTTG
>JANRLV010000140.1:0-7003 GCA_033762195.1 Chitinophagaceae bacterium
GCCAGAGGCGACAAGACAATCGTGCGAGACCAGAGGTCTCGCACAGCAAGCCTCCGTCATCTGTCATCCAACCCCATCACTTCCAGCACCTTCCTCTCCCCCTTCTCCCACTTGATCAACCGGATTTCGCCTCCGGCAATCTCGATGCCCGTGATATCCCCATCCACAAAACAACAGCACCCACTATTAAAGTAGTTCGGAACCATTTGCATAAAATCCACCGAAAGCGATTTGTACTCGCGTTGCCGGCGAATGATCTCTTCTTTTATTGATTTTGCCTTTTCTTCCAGCTTATCCCTTTCGGCGAAGATCAAATCCCGGTGCAGCCTTTCCAGGTGGGTTAGCGAGGCAAAAACTGGTTGATGGGTATGCCCGGTAATCAACCAAAGATCCTGCTGCGCGGCACTCCATTCATACATGATCCGGTTATGCGTGGTCTTGATTTGTATATCGTAAGCGGGTGTATTGGGATTGATCCGTAAATAGGCTTGCAAGGGCGCCCAGATATTCGCCACAAAGAATTTGCTGAACCAGTTACCGTCACTCGACCGATCACCCTGGTGGCCATGGGTAAGGAAAAGATCAAAATGGCCTTGTGGTTTATTAAAGCGAAGGATCACGCCCTCGTAAACAGCCACATCCTGCCCATAGATCCGTTTCAACTGCCAACTGGCAAACGGATCATTGGCCCAATACAGATCGTGGTTTCCATAGACTTTGAAAAAAGCCTGGCGTTGAATAAACTGTTTCTCTGCCTCAAAGCTGACCGTATTGTGTTTTTTAACCTGAAGCAGGGTATTTTCCCAGAGCTCCTCTGCATCACCCAGCGATATATAAGTATAGCCTTCGCGATTGTAATGATCCAGAGCAGTGAGGTAATTGGGCTCCGCTTCGCGAAAATCATCCGCCCAGTTCTTCGCCCCCCGATGATGATCGGAGAAAATGATAAAGCGGTCAAGCGATGGGTCGATATTCAATAAAATGCCCTTTTTCCGGTCTTTGCCGGAAAGGATCGCATCCTTTAAGGAGGTCAAGGCCGAAAAGATACGGGGCTGATCGGGTTTGGAGGCAAAGCGCGATGCTGCCCAAAGGACAGGTTTTAGCAGGATTATTTGCAGCAGACGGCGCATGTCAGGAGCGGACCGCGATCATGCTGATCTCAACGTTGACAAATTTGGGAAGCGCAGATACCTGAACGGTTTCGCGCGCCGGGAAATAATCGGTGAAATACTGCCCATACACGGAATTGATCTCGGCAAAACGGTGCATATCCGTGATAAAAATGGTCGTCTTTACCACCTGATCAAACCCAAACCCGGCAGCTTTAAGCACGGCTTCCAGGTTTTTCATCACTTGTTGTGTTTCTTCCTGAATATCCTTGTTTCTGAGTTCACCGGTTGCAGGGTCGATACAGACCTGACCGGAGATATATAAGGTGTCGCCAGCCAGAATGGCCTGGTTATAAGGACCTATCGGGGCTGGTGCATTGTCTGTTTTAATAATGGTTGCCATGTTGTTGAATATCCCACGAATTTAGGTTTATGCCTTTTCTTTGCAAAAAAAACGCCATGCACCTGGCCATCAGAGCCGATAAGAAACAGCGGGCTTCGATCGAAGCAATAGGATTGGCCCCGGGGAGTTCCATTTCATGGATCGCTGAGGAAACCGCGACGATTGATTGGCCGGAGGCCGATGGGTATATTGACCTGCTGTTTGAAGCGGATCCGATGGGCATTCAAACCTTATTGAAGCGATCAACCGTGATCATAGTTAGTGCAGTTTGCTCAAGAGCAACCGAAATTGGTGAAGGCGTGGTACGCATCAATGGCTGGCCAGGCTTTTTGGATAAGCCCATCTGGGAAGCAGCGGGTGAAGAAAAATACCGGAAAGCTGCGGAAGAACTGGCAGCTGGTATTCATCATCAACTGATCTGGTGCCCCGATGAACCAGGCTTGATCTCCGCACGGGTTATCGTTCAAATCATTAATGAAGCCTATCTGGCCCTGGAAGAAGGTGTATCTACCCGTGATGAAATAGATATTGCCATGCAAACCGGCACCAATTATCCGCAGGGTCCTTTCGCTTGGGCAAATAACATTGGCAAGAAAAACCTGACCCGTTTACTGGAAAGATTAAGCAAGGTAAATGACCGATACGTCATTGCACCCCTGTTGATCAAGGAGGCAAACCATGAATAAACAACCTTTTATACTGGCGATCGATACTGCACAGGAATCGGCTTCGGTTTGTATTGCTAAGGATAAACACTTAGTTGCTATTCGCACCAATAACAACCAGAAGGACCATGCCGTATGGATACACAATGCCCTCGAAGAAATAAGAATAGAGGCGGGAATAGCCTGGAACGAGTTGGATGCCGTCGCAATTAGTAACGGTCCGGGTTCTTATACGGGACTAAGGGTAGGACTTTCAACAGCTAAGGGTTTATGTTATACACTTGATAAACCGCTTATCACAATCGGCACCCTTGAAATGATGGCTTGGGGAATGAAAGAATTGGCGACTGATCTGATATGCCCGCTTATTGATGCAAGGCGAATGGAAGTGTATTATGCTGTGTATGATAAAGCGCTTTTACCTATAGAAGAGCCTTCCGCAAAAATTTTGCAGCAAAAAAGTTTCGACAATTATATATATGATCGTCAAATTGTTTTTGCCGGATCAGGCAGTTTTAAACTGAAAGAATTGATGCATGGTCATGAAAATGCCACATTTATCAATTTAATGTTTGATTCTTCCTTACTCATTTTACCTTCGCTTGACAAATATCTGAAAGGTCAGTTTGCAGACCTGGCCTATGTTGAACCGTTGTATGTAAAAGAATTTTATTCGACTTCGAAGAGACCGCTTATATAAAATTCATACGTTTTAACATTTTGCTATATAACGTTAATAAAGTGCAATCTAAATTTGCCTGTTTCTTGAAAGGAACCAAGATATCCAATTTAGTATGAGTACGTACGCTTTAACATTGAATCAAAAGACACCCCAGGGGGATGCAGTCACTATCGATTTGCTGAACCTGAAGAAGGTGGCTTTAATTCTCCGGGCTTTGAACCATAAGCTTAGGCAACAGATTGTAAAGTTGATCGATGAGAGTGAGCGGATTACGGTTACTGAGATCTACACGCATTTACGCATCGAGCAGTCGGTCGCATCCCAGCACCTGGCCATTCTCCGAAAGGCAGGAATCGTGGATACTACGCGCAATGGGAAATATATCTTCTATTCCATCAACGCAAACCGAATTCAGGAACTGAACCAGTTCGTCAACCAACTCCTGGGATAATTTCCCAAAGAAAAGTTAACGACCTCTTTTTTTAACCACTTGTCAAGGGATTTGAACCCTTTGGATAAATCATTGCCCCCCTATTTCCTCTCGCAATTATCTTTATTACGAAACTTTTAGTACATGTAACATTTGACTGGCTTAGGCGGTCTTACTTGTACGTTTCGGCGTAAACCAACCCAACACATGAAGAAGCAAATTTTTTTACCACTGATCGGGCTTGTGCTTTCTCTTGGAAGCTCCGCGCAAACGGGTCCTGCCACCTCCAACCCTCCAGTGCCTTCCTCCGGGACAGCGATCGCTCGTGAACTACCGGCAAAACGTATCTCATTACCCGTCAAAATAGATGGGGTATTAGACGATCCGGCCTGGAAAGAAGCTTCTCCAGCATTGGATTATACCGAATTCCGCCCAAAGATCGGAGGCAAGGAAAATTATGAAACCCGCACCGAGGCCTTTCTCATGTACGATGATGATGGCTTTTATTTCGGTGGCTTTTGCTATGAACGAACCAAGGATAGTATTGCCCGTGAGCTTACAGGCCGGGACGGATTTGGTACAAATGACTATATCGGCATTATCATAGATACGTATAAAGACAGGCTTAACGGATTTGAGTACTTTGTTACCCCCCTGAATGAACAGTGGGATGCAAAGATGTCACCCATCAACAGCGATAACGGGGGAGAAGATTTTAGCTGGAATGCGGTTTGGGAAAGCGGTACCAAATTACATGACAATGGCTGGAGCTTTGAGGTCTTCATCCCTTATGCAGCCATCCGGTTTGGTAAAAAAGAGGTTCAGGACTGGGGAATCAATATCACCCGTCGCCGGCGGAAGACAGAACAACAAGTGACCTGGAACCCGATCGACCCTACCAAAAACGGTTTTCTTACCCAGGAAGGTTTTTGGACAGGCATCACCAATATCAAACCACCCCTGCGTTTGCAGTTCTCGCCCTATTTCTCAGTATATGCCAATCATTTTCCTGCCAACCAACAAGGACAAAAGAACTGGACCAGTAAGGTGAATGGTGGTATGGACCTTAAATACGGGATCAACCAGGCCTTTACACTTGATGCCACCCTGATCCCGGATTTTGGCCAGGTTCAAAGCGATAACCAGGTGCTGAACCTGACACCCTTTGAAGTTCAATTCAACGAATACCGGCCATTTTTTACAGAAGGTACCGAGCTTTTTGGCAAAGGAAACCTGTTCTATTCCCGGCGTATCGGTGGCCGGCCACTCCATGCGGATGACCTCTGGCAACACCTGAGCCCCACAGAACAAGTGGTCAATAACCCCTCTGAATCCAAACTTATCAATGCGACCAAAATATCCGGTCGTACCCAAAAAGGATTGGGCATGGGATTTCTCAACGCGATCACCAAGACCCAATACGCTACCATTGAAGATGTGAATACCAAAGAAAGAAGAGAGATCCAAACCGATCCGCTGACCAACTTCAATCTCTTTGTGCTCGATCAAACCATGAAGAACAACTCCAGCGTTTCCTTCATCAATACCAATGTGATGCGGAGTGGAAAGGATTATGACGCAAATGTGAGCGCAGCCCTTTTTGATTTCAATGACAAAAAGAATACCTGGAACGTAGGAGGTAAACTTTCCTTAAGCCAGTTGGCAGGTTACAGCGCCCCAGGAAAGGTAGACGCCGGATATAGCCAGAACCTCTATTTTGGTAAAACCAGTGGCCGTTTCAATTTCCAGATCAACCAGAGCTTTACCGACACCAAATACACCAGCAACGACTTAGGGTATTTTACCAACAATAACTTTCTCGACCATTATGGGTATGTGAGCTATCGCTGGATAGAACCCAAAGGTTTTTATAACCGTATCAACATCAATTTTAATTTCTACCTGAGCCATTTGTTTGAACAAATTGGCCAGATAGATAAGAAATATCAGCGGTTGAACCTGAACTTCAATACCAATATCCAAACCAAATCGCTCCATTGGTTTGGTACCTATATTGGTTACAGCCCCAAACAATATGACTTCTATGAACCCCGGGTGGCCGGTGCAGTCTTCCGTCGCGGGTCGAGCCTCGGTATCGGTACCTGGCTGGAATCCAACTCGGCTAAAAAATACTTTGTGGAGCTCGAGGCCTTTACCCGCACCTATTTTGATTTCTATAAACTCTTTGCCATCGACTTTGGTTTTGAACAGAATTACCGCTTCAACAGCAAATTCTCGATCGCACATGAAATCAACCTGGAACCCCGCTACAACGGCGTTGGATTCACCGCCATCGATGATGCCACCGATGAGATCATCTTTGCCCGTCGCCGCGTGAATACGATCGAAAGTGTATTGGGTTTTAAATACAGTTTCACCAATCGCATGGGACTCACCTTCCGTGCCAGGCATTATTTCAGCTCGGTAGAAAACCAGGAGTATTTTACCCTGCAAAACCTGACCGGGGAATTGGTGAAGAACACCACATTCAACGAAGACCGGAACCAGAATGCCAATTTCTTCAATATTGACATGGTGTATACCTGGCAATTTGCCCCCGGCTCATTCCTGAATATTGTGTGGAAGGATGCGGCGTTTAATTACACCAATCTCGTAGAGCGGAATTATTTCAAGAACCTGGGCCGGACAATTGAAACCGACCAGAACAATAATATTTCGCTGAAAGTGATTTACTTTTTGGATTATTTGAGTTTGAAAAAGAAAAAGAAGGTAGGTTAAATAATATCCCCTTCCTTCCATCTCCGATGGCTCCACAACCACATTTCGGGGTTTTGGCTGATGAATTGCTCCAGGAAAACGGCATACTGTCTGGTCATTTCCCCTTCGGGTAATTGCGCGGGGTTATCAGGGCCGAGTTCAAATATCATCTCATAATACCCTCTTTTTACCTGGATAAATTTGCAAAAAATGATCGGTATATTTTCTTTTCGCGCAGCGTTTTCCGGTCCTTTGACAAAAGCGGTATTGCGATTAAGGAAGGGGATCCAGAATACATTAGTGGTATCTGCCGGTCGCTGATCGGCGCCGAGGATGATCAGGTATTGCGAATTTTTATGCGGTGCAATCGCCTGACGCATTTCGGTGGCGGGTAATAAAAAAGCCCCTGTACGTGACCGCACAAAACGGATCAATCGCTCAAAGATTCCGCTGCTGAGTTTGAGATAAACGATCAACACTTTAAACCGGGCATCCATGGGGATGCGGACCAGCGCCATTTCCCAGTTGAAATTATGTCCAACCAATAACTGGGCCTTACGTCCTGTAGCATGTACCTGATGAACCAGGGAAAAATCAGCCTTGAAATGTTTTTCCAAAAAAGCCCTGGAACAGGACAAGAGCTTGATGGTCTCAATAAAGTTATCGGTAAAATTGCGATAGAATTTCTTTGCAATGGCGACCCGCTCGGCCTCAGTTTTCTCGGGAAAGGCCTGGGCCAGGTTCTTCATCACCACCTCTTTTCTGTAACCCACACCATAATAAAGAATCAAATAAGCCAGATCAGAAATACGGTGAAGCACCGCAAAGGGCAATAAGCTGAAGGGGTATAAAAGACCGTAAACGAGGTAATACATTGGGGCAAAGATATTGAATAGTGAGAGACGTGAGGCGTGAGGCGTCAGACGTGAGACGTGAAGCGTGAGTCGTGAGTTGGCAAACTTTTTAGAAGCTATCTATCCATTCCTCACGCTTCAC
>JANRLV010000141.1:0-5661 GCA_033762195.1 Chitinophagaceae bacterium
GGTCATTACTCATCCGCCACCAGATGCTAGAGGGAGAGATGGAATACAGCTGATCTCAACTATAAAGGATCTATTATTACGCTTAAAGGATGGGCCTTATGTTTTTTATGAGAATAAATCCACAAAAGCTTATACAATCAATGGCGGTGATTTAGTACAGCAGGAACTAAGTGCCGGAAGCACAGTTGTGACAGCCACCGACAGGAATGATAAGTTTCAGAAAGTAGAGCTGCAACAAAAATTATCAGTTCCGCCTGTGGACTATCCACGGCCTGAAAAGCTGTTTGTCTTATCAGATATTGAAGGAAATTTTGCAGCATTCAGAAAATTACTTCAGGCTAATAGAATAATCGATGAAAATTTCAACTGGACATTTTCAGATGGTCACCTTGTTTTTGCTGGAGATATGTTTGACAGGGGAGAACAGGTAACAGAATGTTTATGGCTTATTTATTCGCTGGAAGAAAAAGCAAAAGCTTCTGGGGGATATGTGCATTTTGTATTAGGCAATCATGAAATTATGAATTTGCAAGGTGATGATAAATATGTGAAGCAGAAATATAAGAATAATGCAACACTGCTCGGCAAAACAATAAAAGAACTTTACAATGATGACAGTGAGTTAGGAAGATGGCTACGCTCAAAGAATATCATGGAAAAAATCGGTGATATGCTTATTATTCATGGAGGTATATCCGGTGAGTTAAACAGGTTGTCACTTACGATTTCTCAAATTAACGAAACAGCAAGACCTTACTATGCAGAGAAAAAAAGGGATTTTGCAAATAAAGATTTAAATACGATTATGAGTAAAAGCAATGGACCTTTCTGGTATCGAGGATATTATTACCTAAATAGGTCATTTGCTGCCACTCCAAAACAGGTTGATAGCACTTTGCAGAAGTTCAACGTAAAGCACATTATTACAGGTCATACTATTATAGCCGATACTATCAGCACGCATTATAATGGTAAGGTAATTAATACCGACACCCACCATGCCGAGGGTAAGAGCGAGGCCCTTTTAATTGAGGGGGATCATTACTACCGCGTCAACCAGGAGGGAAAACGTGTATTGCTTTTTATAGATGAAAAAAAGAAAACTTCCCCTTCAGCCCAATGAACCGGGATTTAGCTACATATCAAACCGATTTTGTTGAATTGTATCGGCAATACCGGCCCAGGATGCTGCAATATGTCCTTCGGCGCTGCCCCTATGGCGGACAGGCCGAGGACATTGTGCAAGATGCCTTTTTGAAACTCTGGTCCATCCGGGATACCCTGGCAGGTATTGAAAGGCTTCCGGCCTATTTGTTTGTCATGGTCCGGAACGGGTTGCTGGAATACCATAAGAAAAGAAGGCTGGCCAACCGGCTAAGCATACAATATAGCCACCGGTCCAGCGGACTCACCCATGACCACCTGGAGCTTAAGGACCAGTTGGCCCGCTTACTCCAGGCCGTCAACCGGCTCCCCAGACAGCAGCGGCTGGTGGTGGAACTGCGCTGTGAATACAACTGGAAGGAAAAAGAAGTGGCCGCCGTACTCAACCTCTCCCTGTCCACCGTCAAAAACCATATTCAGTGCGCCCGGAGGAAATTGCGGGCGGCGTGAGACGTGAGGCGTGAGTTTCACGAAACTCACGCCTGACGCCTCACGTTTTTTTTATCCTTTCCAATTTTCCCGCCTTCCTTATATTTGCACCCTTAGCATTACCGGCCAGCCCAGAACTGGCCTCAAAATGAAAACGTTATGGCAACTACTGCAGACATCAGCCGGGGCATGATCATCAAGATCGATGGCAGCCTGTATTCGGTGGTGGAATTTGGACAGAACAAGACAGCCCGGGCGGCCGCTAAAGTGTGGGCCAAGCTGAAAGGGGTGGATAATAACCGGACCATCGAACAGACCTGGAACAGTGGGGAAAATATCTTCCCGGTACGGGTGGAAAGAAAGCCTTTTCAATACCTGTATAAAGACGATACAGGGTATAATTTCATGGATACAGCTACCTTTGAACAACTGGCTGTTCAGGAAAATATGGTGGATGCTCCCCAGTTCCTGAAAGATGGACAGGAAGTGTCGATGTTGGTCAATACCGAGACCGAACTTCCCATGAGTGTGGAGCTTCCTGACAAGATCGTTCTTCAGGTTACGTATACCGAACCTGGATTAAAGGGCGATACAGCCACCCGCACCCTGAAACCCGCTACCGTGGAAACCGGCGCTACCGTGAACGTTCCGCTGTTTGTTAACGAAGGGGAATTGATCCGGGTAAATACCAAGACCGGTGAATATGTGGAAAGGGTAAAAGAATAATTTAAATTCGGACTCCTGCGTAATACGCGGATTTCTCACCTTAAATCAACTATAAATTGAAAAACATGGATTTCAAACAAATTCAGGAGTTGATCAAGATGATCAATAAATCCAATATTGGAGAGTTGACCGTTGAGCAGAAGGATTTCCGGATCACCATCAAACAAAAGGAAGACCATGTAACCCAGGTGGTTTCGGCACAACCCGTTGCCATGGCGGCTGCCCCTGCACCCGCTCCTGCGGCTGCATCAGCTGCTGCACCGGCTGCTTCTTCTCCGGCCGCACCAGCCGCTCCGGCAGGAAACCTCATCACCATCAAAAGCCCGATGATCGGTACTTTCTACCGTCGCCCTGGCCCTGATAAGGTCAACTTCGTAGAAGTGGGAGATGATGTTTCCGAAGGCAAAGTGGTTTGCATCATTGAAGCCATGAAACTCTTTAACGAGATCGAAAGCGAAGTATCGGGTAAAGTGGTGAAGATCCTGGTGGATGATGCTTCTCCTGTGGAATACGATCAACCACTCTTCCTGGTGGAACCCAATTGATCAGGATCCTGTCCAATCTTCCAATCACCAAATCGTCTTCATGTTTAAAAAGATATTGATAGCGAACAGGGGTGAGATCGCCCTCCGGGTCATACGCACCTGTCGCGAAATGGGCATCAAAACGGTAGCGGTCTATTCAACAGCCGACCGTGACAGCCTGCATGTGAAATTTGCCGACGAAGCTGTTTGTATCGGCAAACCCCAGAGCAGTGACTCTTACCTCAATATTCCTCATATCATGGCAGCCGCCGAGATCACGAACGCGGATGGTATCCACCCGGGTTATGGATTTCTTGCGGAAAATGCCAAATTCGCCAAGATATGCAATGACCACCATATCAAATTCATTGGCCCAACACCGGAGATGATCAACGCGATGGGCGATAAGATCACGGCCAAAGAAACCATGATCAAAGCGGGCGTACCCGTTGTACCCGGTGGCGAAGGATTATTGCAAAGTGTGGAAGAAGCGAAAGGCCTGGCCCGCGATATGGGTTATCCCGTTATCCTCAAGGCTACAGCCGGTGGGGGTGGTAAAGGGATGCGTATCGTATGGGAAGAAAGCGAGATCGAAAGGGCTTACGATACAGCCAAGGCCGAAGCAGCAGCTGCGTTTAAAAATGACGGGATCTACATGGAGAAATTCGTGGAAGAACCCCGACATATCGAAATACAAGTGGCCGGTGACCAATATGGAAATGTCTGCCACCTCAGTGAGCGGGATTGTTCCATTCAGCGCCGTCACCAAAAACTGGTAGAGGAATCCCCTTCGCCGTTTATGACCGATGAACTGCGGATGAAAATGGGGGAAGCAGCCAAGAAAGCCGCCTCTGCCATCAACTATGAAAGCGTGGGTACCATCGAATTTCTGGTGGATAAACACCGGAATTTCTATTTCATGGAAATGAACACGCGTATCCAGGTAGAACATTGCGTAACAGAAGAAGTGATCAATTTCGACCTGATCAAAGAACAGATCAAGATCGCGCAGGGTGAACGGATATCCGGCGATGATTATATCCCACAGATGCACTCGATCGAGTGCCGGATCAATGCCGAAGATCCATACAATGATTTCAGGCCTTCACCCGGACGCATCACTACTTTACATACACCCGGCGGACATGGAGTACGGGTAGACAGTCATGCCTATGCAGGGTATGTCATTCCCCCTTACTATGATTCCATGATCGGCAAACTCATTACCGTGGCGCGCACCCGCGAAGAAGCCATTGATACCATGTACCGCGCTCTGAGCGAATACGTGATCGAAGGCATCAAAACCACGATCCCCTTCCATCTTCAACTAATGAAGGATGAACGCTTCCGAAGCGGTGATTTTAATACCAAGTTTTTGGATGGGTTTAAGATGATGTGAGAGAGAGGATGACAGATGACGGAGGTTGGATGACAGAAGACAGATGACGGATGACAGAGGTTGGATGTTCGATGTTGGAAGGCGAATGGCGGAGGTTTGCTGTGCGTGACCTCTGGTCTCGCACGTTTCTCCCGTCGCCTCTGGCGACACAAAAAACAAACAATTCTAAATCCAGAAAAATAATCAATTTCGAGTCGCCAGAGGCGACAAGACAATCGTGCGAGACCAGAGGTCTCGCACAGCAAACCACCGTCATCGGTCATCTGTCATCTGTCATCCGTCATCTGTCCTCCGTCATCCCACCACCAAAATCTACCTCAAAAAGAGTATCTCCCTATACTTCGGCAAATACCACTCCCTGTCATCCACCAGCAATTCCAGTTTATCTACATGGTATCTGATCTGATCGAAGAAGGCGTCTTTGACCTGGCTTTGATAACTGATGGCCATGGTCCTTGTTTCGGTCATGGCATTGCAGACTTTCCGCGCCTCGATCATTTTTTCTACGAGGTCGGATGCTTTATTGATGTGCTCGGATAATTTCTCCAGGATCTGTTTTTGATTCGCATAGGCCGACTCTGGCATGCCCAGTGCCTGCAGGCTCTGGATATTCTGGGCCAGTCTTGTCTGATAGCGAATAGCCGGGGGCAGAATATGACTGGTGGCCAGTTCGCCCATGATACGTCCTTCGATCTGTACCCGCTTGATGTATTTTTCCAGTTCGATCTCATGACGGGCTTCCAACTCTGCATGTGTATAGATGCCGTTGATTTCAAACAGGTGCTTGGCTTTTTCAGTCACCATGGCATCCAGTGCCAGCGGAGTGGTCTTTACATTCGCGAGGCCCCGGCGCTCGGCTTCTTTTTCCCATTCCTGGCTATAGCCGTCTCCTTCAAAAAGTACTTTTTCACTGGCCACGATATATTCCCGGATCACATGCATGATGGCGATCTCTTTCTTTTCCCCTTTCTCAATATGTGAATCCACATCCTCTTTGAACTGACGCAGGGTTTGGGCCATGATCGTATTCAATACGGTCATCGGGTTGCCACAGTTGGCAGATGAACCCACGGCCCTGAACTCAAATTTGTTTCCGGTAAAGGCAAAGGGTGAAGTGCGGTTCCGGTCTGTATTGTCCATCAGCAACTCAGGAATACTCTTGTGAATATCGATCTTGAGCATGCTCTCATCGGTCTCGTCCATTTTATCAGTCACACGTTCTTTTACTTCCTGTAATACTTTGCTCAGGTAATCACCAATAAAGACGGATATGATGGCCGGTGGTGCTTCGTTGGCGCCGAGGCGGTGATCATTTCCCGCCGAAGCGATCGAGGCCCGCAGGATATCGGCATAATCATGTACGGCCTTGATGGTATTGACAAAAAAGGTAAGAAACATCAGGTTGGTCTTCGGTGTTTT
>JANRLV010000142.1:0-1621 GCA_033762195.1 Chitinophagaceae bacterium
CACGGTCAATAGTCAGTTCATGCACGGATTTGGGGCAGATTCTCTTTATCTGGCTCCAGAATACCTGGGCGATGTGAATGCCGTGGCCTCCGCGATCGTGGGCATTGCTTTTGGCATGTTCATCATGAGTTGGAATATCACCACCTTTATCCTGTTCAGCCGCCAGTTTCAGTTTCTGGCAGCCACCACCAATCCTTTTGTCAAATACTGTTTGAACAATTGCCTGATTCCGCTTTTCTTCCTGATCTTCTATTTTATTAAAGCGTATTATTTCGGGAGAAGCAAGGAATTATTTTCGGTAAATGATATCTTGTTTTTGAGTGGTGGTTTCTTATTCGGACTCACCCTGATGCTCGCAGCCTCTTTTGCTTACTTCTTTGGAGCAGACCGCACCATTTATCGACGCCTGCAACCCATTATCAGCAATCCAAGGGAGTACATTCAAACCCTCAAACCACTGACCCCGGAAAAAGGAGATGAGGGATTGTTGCGGGTAAAATATTACCTCAATACGCCGCTGACGGTACTGAAGCCCCGCAAAGTGGGGCACTATACCCGATCCTTCATTGATAATATCTTTAAACAACACCACTTCGCTGCGGTGATCTCGGTATTCATCGCTTTTTTATTTCTGGTACTCATTGGTTTTTTTCTGGAAGTACGCCTCTTTCAAATTCCGGCAGCGGCCAGTATCACCATCGCCTTTGCGATCCTGATCGGCTTGTCCGGATCATTTGCCTACTTCCTGCAAAGCTGGAGCATCCCTTTTTTGCTGGTGGTTGTGTGGGGTTTAAACTTTGCTTACCAGAAAAACTGGATCGATCCGCGAAACAAAGCCTACGGCTTAAACTACCAGAACCGTGAAGAGAGACCCGAATACAGCCAGGATGCTTTACGCGCCATGGTTGTTCCAGAAAATATCCAGGCAGATAGTTTGAACATGATCGGTATTCTGAATAAATGGAAAGCCAAACAGAAAGAGGAGAAACCTTTATTCACGATCATTTGCACGAGTGGCGGGGGTACCCGGAGTGCCACTTTTACCATGAGCACCCTGCAACTCCTGGACAGCATTACCCGGGGTGAAATACTCCGTAATACATTTCTCATTACAGGATCCTCAGGTGGAATGATTGGTGCCACTTATTTTCGGGAACTGTACCGGCAACGTGAAATGGGCTCACCCATACAGTTGAGCAACCGAGGTTATGTGGATGATATTGCCCGGGATTTACTCAACCCTCTTTTTTCCTCTTTCGTAGCCAGAGATCTTCTGTCGCCGGCACACCGGTTTAAAGTGGGCAATTATACTTATGCTAAAGACCGGGCCTATGCGTTTGAACATAAGCTCGATGAAAACACGCATGGTTTCCTGCACAAACAATTGGGTGATTATTTTGAGGATGAAAAAGAAGCCCGGATTCCGTTGATCTTTTTCAATTCGGTGATTACGCAGGACAGCCGAAAACTGATCGCTTCCACCCAACCAGTGCGGTTTATGATGCAACCGGTACAGGATACCAGTCGTTTTCCGCGCATGGAACCCGATGGGGTTGATTTTGTGTCGTTCTTTAAAAATCAGGATCCCTACAATATCCGGGTATTGACCGCCTTGCGGATG
>JANRLV010000143.1:0-12009 GCA_033762195.1 Chitinophagaceae bacterium
ACGATACCCTGTGCCAACCGGCAGGAAGTAATGATGAGCCCGGATGAAAAGATATCGTATTGTAAATCCTGTATGCCTAACGTGGGGTATAAGAAAAAAATGATCCGCCTGATTGAAACGGAAATGCAGGGTTGGTATGAAGAGAACCAGCTACAATATGAACGGGTACCCCCTCATAACCCGGAATGTGAAGTGATATTTAAAGGAAAGGCCCCGTTGATCCTTTCACCAACGGCCAATGGAGAATATTATATCAGTAAAAAAAATCCGGAACCTTTACAATTGGCCTGTCAGACCGGAAATGATGTGGACAGGGTGTATTGGTATGTGGATGATCAATTTTACCGCTCGGCTTCACCTGGTGAAAAACTCTTCTTTGTACCCCGGGAGGGTCCGGTGAAAATATCCTGTACAGACGACAAAGGGAGGAATAACAATATCCGCATTACGGTAAAGTTCTCCTCCCTTTGAATCCTATATATTTCGATCAATTTGCTTTGGAAACACTACCTGCTCCGGATACCGATTGGTTTACCGTCGGGTTGCCTTTGTAGTGTACTGATCCGGCACCCGATACCCGTACATCCAGCTTTACACTTGCGGAAACCTGGGCACTACCTGCGCCGGAAATTTCCACTTTCGTGTTCTCTGTTAGCAGGTCATAACATTTAATATCGGTGCTGCCCGATCCATCCACATCAAAATCTTTTGCTTCACCCTTAAGTTTAATAGTGCCTGCACCTGAAAGGTCAGCTTCCACGGTGGGTGATTTGACATTCATATCCACATCGGATGCCCCGCTCAGGTGGATATGTAATTTTTGGGATGACTGAATTTGGTTTTCACTAAAAACATCGCAGGCACCGCTCACTTGAAAGTCGGTGAACTGTGGAGCAGACACATATACCCTAAATCCATTGGTCGTACCCAGTCTCATGTTATTCTTTTCATGTATATACAGCGTATTTCCTTCCTTCACGGTTTCCAGATAAGGCAGAAGATTCTCATCCCCTTCTATACGGATGGAGAATACAGAATCCTGTTTGACATATAGGTCAGCGGCACCGCCAATATCGATCTTGTCAAACCCCGTGATATTGCGGGTTTCGCTGGTTATTTTTCCATTACCAAGCATGCGTTTCCCAAAAACCTGTCTGCAACCGGTCATGACCAATGCTGCCAGGACAATGAATAAAATGCCTTTTTTCATGTTAATTAGTTTTAATCCAAAATTTTAGACGACATCAGGGCGGACCGGGTTACAGGAATTGCACCCATATTTTCCAGGGAGGATCAGTTCAGTGCCTTAAAGGTACCATCCAGCCACTTGACATAGTAGAGTTTTTTATTCTCGAAATAATCCAGGGCAAGGGTGCTTCTGTTCATGACTGGCTGAATATCAAAGCTTCGGATAAGATTGAACTCCTTACTTCCCAAATTGGAGGAAAGGTCGGGGCCATATTTAAGCAAGAGCCGGGCAAATTTCCAGGTGGTCTCATAGCCCCGGATCACCATATCGCTTGGTTTGGCATACAGGGTTTTGGTAAAAAGGTCCACTACGGACATACTGACCTTATCGGTACGGGCATTGAAGAAAGGCGTGGTAAAAAGGATCTCCACCCCTTTCCATTCAGGTCGGGAAAAATCTTCATTGTCCCAGGTAGGCATACCGATTACCAGGGGCTTATAGGATTTAGCCACGGATCCCATTTTATTTAAAATGGAATGACTAAAACTGGTATCCAGGCTGCCCACAATGGTTACCGTTTTTCGGTTGCTGTCAAGTGGGGCAATCAGTTGTTGTGGGGTAAAATTTACCGGAAGATCCACAAACCGGATATCCACCGGCAAGGCGGGCGTGCTTTTGCCAAACTCGGTGAAATAATTCTTGATCATATCCTCCATCTGCCCTTTACGGGTGTAAAAAACCATCCGGTCGGTGGGGTGGTTCTTTTGCAAATACCGGTACATCTCTTCGCAATGCGAACGAAGGGTGGTATTGAGGAGAATAAAAAACGGGTTATTCGAAATGCCCCCGTCATTCGGAAGATTGACGTTGAGCACAGGGATCTGACTATCTTTTGCCACTTTGGCAAATTGGAAAAGTTCACGGCCTGTGATATGGGCAATGATCAATTCAACCTTGTTGTTAACCGCCTCGGTCAATTGATCCAGCAGGCTTTGCGTGGCAGAGCGGGTATCGTAGATATAAAATTCGAGTGGAAGTTTATCCTTATTGAGTGAATCGATCGCCAGTTGAACCCCTTCATAAAATTCAAGGCCGGGGTTGATGAATTTTGGAAATTCAGACGCGTATCGATAGTTCTGATTATTGTCAAAGGCAGAATCAAGGAAAAGCGGGCTGAATACGGCAATGCGATGCCTTTCCAGGGACTGGGCACTAACTTGTCCCATAAAGAGGACACTCACCCACAAGATCACCCAACATCTTTTCATATTATCGGTTTAATCCACCCCCTATTCCCACTCAATGGTGGCCGGAGGTTTACTGCTGATATCATATACCACGCGGTTGATGCCGCGTACATTATTGATGATCTCGTTCGACACATTAGCCAGGAAATCATACGGCAGGTGTGCCCAGTCGGCTGTCATACCATCCACACTGGTCACTGCCCGAAGGGCGACGGTGAACTCATAGGTCCGTTCATCCCCCATTACGCCAACACTTTTAACTGGTAACAAGATTGCCCCAGCCTGCCAAACCGTTGCATAGAGATGGTGTTGTTTCAGGGCTTTTACATAAATATCATCTGCTTCCTGCAACAATTGTACCTTTTCCGGGGTCACTTCTCCCAGGATGCGGATCGCGAGGCCCGGCCCGGGGAAGGGATGGCGGTCGATCATTTCCGCAGGGATACCCAGCTCCCTACCTACTTTCCGTACTTCATCTTTAAAGAGGTACCGCAATGGCTCTACCAGTTCGAGGTGCATTTTGTCTGGCAGACCGCCTACATTGTGGTGCGATTTGATAGTGACCGAAGGACCATGAACTGAAACACTTTCGATCACGTCAGGATAGATGGTACCTTGCCCCAACAATCCAATCCCCTCAATATGTTTCGCTTCCTCCTGAAAAGTATCAATGAATAATTTTCCAATGATCTTACGCTTGGCTTCGGGATCGGTTTGGCCTGCCAGTTCATCATAAAACAGTTCACGCGCATCTACCCCTTTTACATTCAGACCCAGGGTTGCATAGGTTTTCAATACACTTTCAAATTCATTTTTGCGCAGCACCCCATTGTCCACAAAGATGCCAAAGAGCCGGTCGCCGATGGCGCGGTGGATCAGCGTGGCAGCAACAGTAGAATCCACTCCCCCGCTCAGGGCCATGATCACTTTGCGGTCACCGATCTGGTTGCGCAACGCCTCTACCGTATCGGAAATAAAATGCGCCGGGGTCCAGTCCTGGCTGCAGCCACATACCTCCACCAGAAAATTGTGTAATATCTTTTTACCCTCGATGGAATGATAAACTTCCGGATGAAATTGCAGCCCATACAGTGGGTGTGTTCCTTTGGTCCGTTTAAACGCGGCCACCGGGATATTCTCTGTGGTGGCCAACAGATCAAACCCTCCCGGTAATTCAAGAATCGTATCAGCATGACTCATCCAAACCTGTGAACTTTCCATCACATTTTTCAACAACACATCTTCTTTCTGGCGATGGAGATAGGCCCGGCCATATTCTCTTTTGTTGCTTTTTTCCACCCGACCACCAAATTGCTTGGCCGTCAGTTGAGCGCCATAACAAACCCCGAGAACCGGGACATTTCCGGCCAGGGTTTCAACCGGCACTTCCGGTGGTTGGGGGTCATTGACCGAAAAAGGTGAACCGCTCAGGATAATGCCCTTCAGACCCGGTTCAAATTCAATGTTTTTATGGTAGGGAATGATCTCGCAGTACACATTGGCCTCCCGCACGGCCCTGGCGATCAACTGGGTGTATTGGGAGCCGAAATCAAGGATCAAAATTTTCTCTGTCATGGTGGTGCGAAGATAGGATTTGGGGAGGAATTTGTTTTATGAACCACAGGGACACCGAGAAATATTAATCTACGATTAAAAATTAATAATTCTCTGTGGCTCTGCAGTTTAATCGGGAAAAGCAAATCAATCCCCATTGCCTAAATTTGTTCAATGAATAAATCCCTGCTCCTTCTTTTACTCTCTACCCTGGTCGGGCTTTTTTCGTTTTTCGCCGGCCCGGAGGACGATCCCGTTCCCATTCCCCCCAGTCAGCAACGCATGAATGGGGATGTGGAAAAGGGATATCAATACCTGGTGGGGGGTGATTATGTAAAAGGCGGGGTACCGGAGAATATATTCCGCATGGGGATCGGGAAGCCGGAGATCCTGTTACAGCGGGATTCACTCAATAAAGGCATACCGCATGAATACACCGCGGTAAGGGCCGATAATGGAGAGATCCTCATTGCCCCGAATTGCTTGCAGTGCCATGCCCAGGTATTTGAGGGAAAATTATATATCGGTCTGGGGAACAGTTTTGCCGACTTTAGTGACAAGGAAACCCTGAACAATGACCGGCTGGTCAAAGCGGAGAAATTTCTGAAAACCCTTCACCCTAAAAAGTACCGGGCCGCGGCTCCCTTCTTTGAAGTGGCCAAAACAGTTGGCCCTTATCTCTATACCGAGACCCGGGGTGTCAATGCCGCTGACCGCCTCGCGGCCGTGCTTGCAGCCCATCGTGACCCCGTCACCTTTCGCTGGCAAAAAGAAGCGTCACTGAATATACCCGACCAGGTAATCCCTACCGATGTCCCAGCATGGTGGATCCTGAAAAAAAAGAACGGTATTTTTTATAACGGTTTTGGCCGTGGCGATTTTGGCCGTTTCCTGATGGCATCAAACTTATTGACGGTAACCGACACTGCCGAGTCAGCGGAAGTGGACCGGCATATGCCGGATGTACTGGCTTATTTGCGGAGTATTCAACCGCCTCCTTACCCCCGGTCAACCAACCCGGAATTGGTCACCAAGGGGCGATTGGTGTTTAATGACTATTGCTCCGGTTGTCATGGCCGTTATGATGAGGCTGCCCATTATCCAAACCTGCTGATCCCGCAATCGATCATTCAAACGGATTCACTTTTACATAGTGCCAATTATTCCAACCCTCAATTTGTGGAATGGTTCAACCGGAGTTGGTTTACTACCGGAGACCATCCGGCCCGACTCGAACCCTACAAAGGTTATATCGCTCCTCCGCTGGACGGTATCTGGATCACAGCCCCCTACCTGCACAATGGTTCGGTACCTACACTTGAAGCATTGCTGAACAGCCGGGTTCGACCTACCTATTGGGCCCGTGATTTTGTTAATCCGGTTTACAATTACCAATCTGTTGGCTGGGCATATACTGTAAAGACAGCAGGCGGCTCCAACCTGATCTACAATACTACCTTGCCGGGATACAGTAACAAGGGCCATTATTTTGGGGATGGATTAAGTGATCAAGAAAGAAAAGCAGTGATTGAATATTTGAAAACCCTCTAGTTCTGTCTACCGGCCACCATATCATTCAGTCCTGGTTGGCTGCCAAAGGACTTAAACCCTTTCCCTTTCAGGAAGAAGCCTGGACGCATATTACGAAGGGACAGAGTGGGTTGGTAAATGCCCCCACCGGATGTGGTAAAACGTATTCTGTTTTCCTGGGTGCCTTGATCGCGTTTATCAACGAACACCCGGCAGATTTTACCAAAAAAAAGAACAACGGGTTACGATTACTTTGGCTTACCCCGCTGCGTGCCCTGGCCAAAGATATAGGACGGGCGATGGAAGAAGCGATCACCGAACTGGGCTTGTCCTGGAAAGTTGGAATCCGAAATGGCGACACCTCTACCTCTGAAAGACAGCAACAAAAAAGACAGATGCCCGAGGTGCTGATCATCACCCCGGAGAGTCTTCATCTCTTATTGGCCCAAAAAGGTTACCCCGAACTATTTACTTCCCTGCGCACCATTGCCGTCGACGAATGGCATGAACTATTGGGGAGTAAACGCGGAGTGCAAGTAGAGCTTGCCTTGGCACGGGTGATGCACGCACAGAAGAAATTAGCACAAACACCGGCTTCGGTATGGGGCATCTCGGCTACCATTGGCAACCTGGAAGAAGCCGCCGAAGTGCTCTGGTCACCCTGGGGAGGAAAAGGGGTATTGGTAAAAGCCCAAATGGATAAATTGACTGAAGTGGAATCGATCATACCCGATGAGATCGAAAAATATCCATGGGCAGGTCACCTTGGAATAAAACTCGCAAAAAGGTTATTGCCCATCATTGAAAAAAGCCGGACCACCCTCATCTTTATCAATACCCGGGGGATGAGTGAACTCTGGTACCAGACGCTTCTGAATGTGGCACCTGAATTAGCCGGAGCCATCGCCCTACATCATGGCAGTATTGAACAGGAACTCCGAACCTGGGTGGAGGATTCACTCCACACCGGGCGTTTAAAAGCGGTGGTCTGTACCGCGAGTCTTGACCTGGGTGTTGATTTTCGTCCGGTCGAAACCGTGATACAAGTGGGTTCACCAAAAGGCGTAGCGCGATTTCTGCAACGTGCCGGGAGAAGCGGGCACCAACCCGGTGATATCAGCCGGATCTATTTCTTACCTACCCATTCACTCGAGTTAGTGGAAGCCGCGGCATTAAAAACGGCGATTCAAGAAAAAGAGATCGAGAGCCGGCCGCCACTAATGAATTGTTTTGATGTACTGATCCAATTCCTCTGCACCCTGGCGATCTCCGAAGGCTTCCGATCCGATGAACTCTTTCAGGAGATTCGCTCCACTTTTTGTTTTCAGGAAATGACAGAAGAAGAATGGCAGGAGATTTTATTGCATATAACTGAAGGGGGGACAGCCTTACAACAATACGATGAATACCGAAAGGTGGAGAAGATCGATGATCTGTACCGGATCACCAGCCGCCGGATCGCCATGCGACACCGCATGCACATAGGCACCATCGTCAGTGATGCCATGCTGAAGGTTCAGTTCATGACCGGAGGGTATGTGGGTCATATAGAAGAGTATTTTATCAGCCGGCTCGAACCGGGTGATGTTTTCACGCTGGCAGGCCGCAACCTGGAATTGGTAGGCATAAAAGACATGACGGTCATGGTCCGTAAATCAACTGCCAAAAAATCCATCGTCCCTTCCTGGAATGGAGGTCGCATGAGCCTGACCGCCAACCTGGGTCATGTGCTGCGCAATACATTCAACCAGGCCCTGGAACCAGAGGGAGTGATCGAGATGGAAAGTTTGCGGCCTTTGTTTGAATTGCAACGTGATCTTAGCCATATCCCGCGCCATGATGAATTACTGATCGAACAGATTGAAACAAAACAGGGGTTTCACCTGCTGGTCTATCCTTTTGAAGGCCGGTTTGTTCACGAAGCGATGAGCGCCATCCTGGCTTCCCGTATCGGCCGCATCCTGCCGATCACCTTTTCGATCTCCATGAACGATTATGGTTTTGAATTGCTGAGTGATAAACCCATCCCGGTGGATGATTCCAATGTGCAGGAACTCTTTCATACCGATAACCTGTTCCTGGATATTCAAAAAAGTGTGAACAGTACAGAAATGGCGAGACGGAAATTCAGGGATATCGCGGTGATCGGGGGTCTGATCTTTCAAGGTATGCCGGGTGAAAAGAAAAAAGCCCGTCACCTCCAATCCTCAGCTTCGCTTCTTTTTAATGTCTTCTCGGAATATGAACCGGACAACCTCCTCCTTCGTCAGGCCCACCGCGAAGTGATGGAACAGCAAATGGAAGAAGTAAGGCTGAGGCAGGCACTGGACCGTATTCAGAACAGTAAGATCGTTCTGCGTTTCCCTACCCAGCCAACCCCCTTGAGTTTTCCCATCATCGCCGACGGCTTGAACAGAAATAATGTAACATCGGAAAAAATGGAGGACCGGATCAAACGAATGATCGAATCCCTGAGTTAATATCCCTACATTGTTTTAGTTTTATCCCTAAAATCATTCATGCCCTTTTACCTGGACAAATGGAGTACGCTGGCCAAGAAGGAAACCGACCGTTTCCATCTGTATGCCGGTATTTTCCTTCTGCTGGGTTTACTGGCTGCCTATCTCAGTCATCTGGCCTATATCCCCCTCAATAACCAGAATGATGAAGCCCGAAGGGCCCTCGTGTCATTGGAAATGATCTTATCCGGTGATTACCTGACACCTACCCTTAATGGCGAAATTTATTTAAACAAACCACCCCTCTATAACTGGATCATCATCGCCTATGTGAAACTCTTTGGTGATTTTTCCATGTTTTCCTTTCGCTTGCCCGTGATCGTCGCTACTGTATTGATGGGGGGGACGATCCATCATTTTACCCGAAAATTCACATCACCGCAGGTAGCCTTTTTTACCGCCTTTGCCTTTATGACCAATGGCCGTATCCTGATCTATGATTCCTTTATCGGCTTGATCGATACCAGTTTCTCGCTGGTGGTCTATCTTCAATTCATGTGGGTCTATTGGTTGGGGGAAAAGAAAAAATATGGCTGGCTCTTTTTGCTTACCTATTTGTTGGCCGCCATCGGGTTTTTAATGAAAGGAATGCCTGCCCTGGTTTTTCAGGGTTTTACGCTACTGACCTATTTTATCTGGAAAAAGAAATTCAGGCTCCTCTTTCATCCCATGCATTTTGCCGGAGTGGGATTATTTCTGTTGATAACAGGCAGCTATTATTATGCCTATTTCACCAGAAACGACCTTGCTCCAGTGACCTTGTTCAGTAATTTATTTACAGAAAGCTCCAAACGAACCCCGGCTCATTTCAGTTGGCAACGAACAATACTACACTTCTTCTCTTTTCCGGTGGAACTGCTTTATCACTATGCCCCGTGGACCTTATTCGTGGTGGCGCTATTCAATAAACAAGCCATCCGTCTCTTAAAGGGTAATGATTTCATGGTGTACAGTTTCCTGGTGCTGATTGTAAATATTTTTGTGTATTGGCTTTCACCGGAGGTCTATGCCCGCTATCTGTTCATGTTCATCCCCTTGCTGTACTCGTTGTTATTCTATGCATTTTTTTCGTTGGCAGAAAAGCACTGGTCGAGAAAATGGGTGGACGGAATAACCCTTTTTCTTTCCCTGGCCCTGGGCATCGGTTTTTTCGTCCTTCCCTTTCTGGATGTTGTAAGGGACAATACAGATCTGTGGTTGCGGTGCTTTGGTTTGGCCATCGGTTTTTTAATACTCGCCTTTGTGGGTTGGAAAGCGGCACCATTTCGATTATACACTTTGATCGCGGCCGTAATTCTATTCCGGCTAGGATTCAACTGGTTTATCCTGGCTCCCCGTGCGGAAAAATTTGTGGAGGTGGAGAAACTGAGTCATGAGATCGTGGCATTGACAAAAGGCCAGCCCTTGTATATTCTGCGGGATGCCCAGGTGGGAAATTTTGATGGAATGAGCTTTCATATGGCGAAAGCCCGTGGGGAGATCCTGCGCTTTAGCAAACAAATGGAGCCCGGGATATTCTATATTGCTGACAAGAACCAATTGGCAAATAGAACGCATACAACTTATCTTTCGTTTTCAAATTATTTATCTGATTCGCTGTATGTGGTACAATTCAAATAGAAATCATTTTTTTTCTCGCTGCGAGAAACAATATTAAAAAGGCAACGTTCACAAGGCACTGCTCATGACAAAACCTGTTCCTTATAAACTTAACGACCACCATTTTTGGCTAAGCCCTGAGCGGTGTATTTATTGGGAGGAGAAAAAAACATTGTTCCTGTCTGACCTGCATGCAGGAAAAACAGGTCATTTTCGGAAGGCAGGCATCGCGGTACCACAAAAGGTATTTCGGGAAGACCTGCAAAGATTGGTAAGTCAGGTATTGTTTTTTAAAGCCGAGCGGGTGATGGTTTTGGGCGATCTTACCCATAGCCGCTCCAACCGTGAACTGGAATTATTCCGTCGCTGGAGAATGGACCTGCATTCCCTCCATGTGATGCTGATCAAAGGAAATCACGACATTCTGGATGATGCCTGGTACAGGGATTCTAATATCGAAGTGGTGGAAGATCGCTGGGTCGAAGATCATTTTTGCTTTCAGCATGATAGTGACACAGTGGTACTCGATGAGCAGGTCCTGTTTGCCTTTACGGGTCATATCCACCCGGGTATCCATATCAGGGGCATGGGTAAACAATCGCTACGCTTTCCCTGTTTTTATTTCTCTGATGATATTTGTGTGATGCCGGCGTTTAGCCAATTCACCGGATTGGCCGCCATACGACCTGGCCCCCAGCATAAGGTCTATGCCATTGTGGAGAAGGAGATCATTCGGGTGAAATGATCAACGCTTCTTTTTAAACTGATTATAATCGAGAAAATAGATCACCCGCAAAGTGAGTTCATTACCATGGGGGAGTTGAAGTACCCGGGAGGCATTCCGGATATAATTACGGTATTTATCGCTATCCACAGTTTCCTCCTCGCCCAACCAGTTCTTCCATCCCAGAATGATGCGGCTACCCAAACGAAAATCCCAGGTTAGAAAAGCATCGATATTAAAGAAGTTGGGGTTACTGATATAGGGATGAATATCCGCTGTATTGACAAAAGGATTCACCGTACCATCCGGATTGACGGATAAAATTTCTTTGAAATTGACACGGCTCCAGTAATGCCGCATCCGCATGGTCAGGTTCATTCGTGGGGTAAAATTATACACCCCAGAAAAGAGGGTACTGAATTGACGGATATCGCGGGTGGCTGCCAGCGGATCACCGAGGGAGTTGGTCATAAATGCATAGCCCCTATTATTGGTGGAATAGAGAGCGTCCACCGAACCGCTAAAGGTAAAACGGTTACTAAACCGATAGCGCAAACCCAACTGATAGGCTAAAGAATTGGTATTTAATCCAGGCAGTCTTGCAAATGATCCTCCAAAACTCACAAAAGCCCGTTTCCGGCTATCGGTACTGCCCGACACATTCACGGAGAAATTTCCAGGAAAGGAGAGATAATGATCGGGTGACTGTTGCAATTCAAAATAATCATACCAGGTACCGGGGTTATAAAGCAGATTGAATGAAACATCCCAAAAATTCTTAAACACCAGCAGGTTGTTAAAAGCCAGATCCGTGCGCGCATATTTACCCGGACGATATAATTGTATCCGTTGAGCGATCAATTCATAGATATACGTGATGAACTTATCGGTTGGCTGAAAGATCTGGTAACTGATGCCGGCCCTTGTGAGTACCTCATTATTATTGGTCAAAAACCCGAGGTCGCGTGGATCATATTTGTTGGAGATCACTGACCCCAATACATGATACTGCCAGTTGCCACTCACTTTCCCGGCACGAAGTGAGGCATTGAACCCATCATAGGAATTTGCACCAAAAATCCGGCTGTATTGAAAAGAACCTGTGGTACCAAATACATTTTTGCCGCTGTACAATGCATAGTTGATCCCGGTTACATTGGCATCGCGGTCACGCCCATTACGAATAACATTGGTATTGGTAAACGTGATGAAATTTTGCCCTTTGAATGCTTTATCGATCACTATGATATTGTAATTGGCCAGGGCTTCGGTGGTAACAATCGAATCCACCCCCGTGTTTCGGTTTCTTAATCTTGCCTGCGCAGGCGCTGTAACCGCATTGAAAACGCCAAACCCAAAGTTTTTTTGATTTCTGCCCGAAAACTTAACGGCGTTGTATAATTGGGTTAGCGTAGGGTTTTTAACCAGGTCATAAATGGAAGATGTGTCTGCAAAACTCCTGACCTCCCCATACTTGGATGGGGTAGCTCCTACTCTTCGGCTATAAAATAAACCAGCCTTATTAAATAATTCAGTCCCTTCCGTAAAAAATGGCCTGTTCTCTGTAAACCGAACTTCGAATGGTGAAAGATTATTGATCACATTATCCGATACTACCTGGCCAAAATCCGGAATAAGCGTGGCATC
>JANRLV010000144.1:0-46051 GCA_033762195.1 Chitinophagaceae bacterium
GTCGGGTTGCTGTTCGAGACATCTGTTCTCGCACGATTGTCTTGTCGCCTCTGGCGACTCGAGTTTAGTTCATTTAATATTTGAATTAGCGCTTTAATGCCTGTCGCCAGAGGCGACGGGAGAATGGTGCGAGACCAGAGGTCTCGCACAGCAAGCCTCCGTCATCTGTCATCAGTCATCAGTCATCTGTCTTCTGTCATCCAACATCCAACATCCGCTCTCCACTCACTGCTCCTTCTTCTCCGAATAATTTTTCTCGGCTTCTTTTGCTTTTTCAAAGTCGAGAACTACGCCGTTGATACAATACCGCAATCCGGTAGGGGGAGGACCATCTTCAAAAACATGTCCGAGGTGAGATTTGCAACGACCGCATTGGACCTCGGTGCGTGTCATGCCATGGGAGTGATCGGGAGTATAAATGATGCTGCCTTTGCTGATGGGTTCGTAGAAGCTGGGCCATCCGCAACCGCTTTCAAATTTGGTATCGCTTTTAAAAAGGGCATTACCACAAACGGCACAATAGTAGGTGCCGATTTCGTTGAACTTTTCAAATTTACTGGTCCAGGGTCTTTCGGTGCCCTTTTGCCGGGCTACATAATACACCTCTTTGGGGAGCATTTTCTGCCATTCTTCGTCGCTGATGGTCACTTTGCTGGTATCGGTACGGGAATAGGCCGGGTTTTTTTTATCGGTGCTGTCCATGGTAGGGGTTTTCGCGGTGGATGATTGAGAATAACTGCATTGCTGAAAAATGGGGGTCAGCAAAACAAGTAAAAAGTATGTCCGTATCGGCTTCATGTAATGTTTAACAAATGTACGTAAATAGGGTTCGATTGGTTTTCTCCTCCTCGACCGTTATATTTGTCGTTCACGCAACCAGGCAACCGCATATGTTTAATTTGGTTTTATTTGGCCCTCCCGGAAGTGGCAAAGGCACTCAATCTGAAAGACTTGTAGAAAAGTATGGATTTGTCCATCTCTCCACCGGCAATCTCCTCCGCGAGGAGATCAGGGAAAAGACCCCGCTTGGTCTTGAGGCCAAGAAGTTCATGGACAATGGCCAGCTTGTTCCCGATGAAGTAGTGATCGGTATGGTCGATTCCTTTTTTGATAAACACAAAGACGCTCCAGGCTTCTTGTTTGATGGGTTTCCACGTACTGTTGCCCAGGCGCAGGCATTGGATAAACTCCTTGATCTGCGCAAGACAAATATCCGGCAGGTGCTGGCGCTGGAAGTGACCGAAGAAGAACTGGTGTCCCGTCTTCTCAATCGTGGTAAAACCTCAGGCCGGAGTGATGATAGTGATGAGGCCGTTATCCGGAAACGGTTTGCGGTGTACAGCAATGAAACTACTCCTGTAGCGGAATACTATAAAAAACACAAGAAATTCAAACCCATTCAGGGTGAGGGATCTGTAGATGAGATCTTTGCTGCCTTGCGCCAGGCTATCGATCATGCGATGGCGGCGGTTGAGGAGGAGTGATATTCACCGCAGAGAACAAGAGAAAGCAGAGTTCTCTTGTTCTCTGCGGTGAACTAGTTATTCTTTCTTGCCAAATAGCTTCTCCGCCTTCTCCAAACTTCCCAGGATATTCGACTTCACTTTTTCCACTTTCACTTTTTCTGATTCAAGGTAGCCGATCCTTTTTTCCATTTCTTCCGACAGCGAATCCGGAACGAATTCATCCATCCATTGGGTCATGGATTGGTTGGCGATATTCAGTTCGGCGATCAGGCTATCAAGGGTTGCTTTGTAGCCTGCTGCAGCGGCTTTGGCCTTTTCGGGCAATTTATTAAGCGAATCCAATTGTTGCTGAGCCAGGGCAATATACCCTTTTACTTTACCAATCTTCGGCATTACCATATTATGACCGTCCATGACATCTTTGTACAGCGAATCTTCTTTTGTCTTTGGTTCCATACTGGTATTGTGCCCTTCGTGTCCGGAATGATCTGTTCCATTATTGCAGGCAATGAATAGCCAGGAGGCCATAATGGTGTATGCAATCTTTTTAATCATCGTTTTTGTTTTTGATTTTTTAAAATACCCAGGCCATATTTATCGTAACCTGTGATTTCATTTTTACCAAACCTTTTGACAGGTCCTGTTGCAGCGGATGAAACCAGGAAGCGCCCAGGGTCCATTTTCCGGCATAGATCTCTGTGCCTGCTACCAGGTTGGTAATGCTTCCACCGCTATAGGTTTGTTTATCCTGATGGTGATCGTCTTTTGCAGCCCGGTCATACAGGATACCAATATTGGGGAGAATGGACCATTTCATGGCGCGGCCCAGGTTTTTCCAGTAAAAAAGCCTGGCCCCGGTCGTGATACGATTGCCATAGCGGAACTCATCGGTATTGGCTGTGTTGATGCGATAACCTGCATCTGCATTTAACCCAAAGTGATTGTACCGAATGGTATAGATCGTATTCAGCAAAATATCGAAGCTTCCGGTGCCGGCATTCATGCTGGCATTGAGGTCATCATTGTAGTCGGAGTCGTATTTTCCGGTAGGTAGTTTAACTCCTCCGCCAGCCTGCCAGGTCTGCTGGAGTTTGTCCATTTCCCCGGCATTTTTAGTCATCAGTATGCGGTTGGCCAGTATACTGATATCACCCAATCCTTGTACTTTTTGCGCGGCTAATCCTTCTTCTTTTTGGGTAAATGAATTATAGGGAACCAGCATAAAAAGTTGCGTCTTTTTACCAACCTGGTAACGCCCCCATATTTCGGTGGTGTTGAAATATTCCACCGATTTTTTACCCAGAATATGTAACTGTTCCGAGATCAGGTGTTGGGAATTGAATACCCGATAGGAATTTCTCACCCCGATAAAATGCTTTTTGAATTGGGGAAGGATACCGAGGTGATATCCATTACCGGAGCAGCCACAAATCTCACAGGCACTGGCTTCATTTATTGTAAAATGAAGGACAGCGAACACAAGCCATTTCTTCATAGCTATCCTTTCCTTTTTATCGGTATATGGATCGCTATTTTCTCCCAGGCCACGATCAGTTCTCCGCTCTTCGGGCCATCTGCCTCCAACGAATACGTGAGCCGGGGTACCTGTTCCGTCAAGGTAGTGGGTTTTACCTTTATACGGAGCAGGTCCTCCTGCTCACTATATTCATCGGCGAGGTGTTGTTCAAAATTTTTATTCAATATCACGGTCCATTCTTCCTTGCCCGGGATGGTAAAGAAGGCATAGGTTCCTGCCGGAACAGGAGAACCACCCCAAAGGACATCCTGGCTAAAGCTGATCCGGGTGGCGGAGTGTGCCCCGGTGACCCAAACCTGATCAAAGGGAATCAACCCACCCCAGATGATTCTTCCTTTAACACCCGGTGAACCATATTCCACATGTACATGTGAACCGGCGATATTTTTCATCACTACCCGGTGAGGGCTTCCCTTCAGGGTGTCTTCGGTGATCAACCCGGCATTTACACTATCCGCATAGCCGTCCAGGTTCTGACTGGCCATGTTATGTTTGGAATGGTCTTCCTTCATAGCGGGCTTATCGGCATTGTTGCAGGCAAGTGCCATACCGAGGAGGAGAATGAGCGTGATTTTTTTCATTTTAATAATTTAATTACTCCCTGCATTTTTCCGTGATCTCATGGAAAATGTCATGGGCGGTAGTGATCAATGTTTTCAGTTCGGCATCAGATTTACCGGCTTTAACTGATTTGTTGACGAGTTTGCATTGTTTCACCAATCGTTTCAGGATCGGTTTGGTAACATCGGCTTTAAAACCAGCAGGAACAGTGGAATTTTGCCAGGCTTGTGCTTTTGCCAGCAGGTCGGCGGAATTTTTCTTCAAGGGCTCCAGGTTATTCTCTTCCGCAGGGTGGAAGGTTGGGCTCATGACATGGTGAAAATCTTCCATTTCTTTCCAGGTAGCTTTCTGAGCCTGGGCAAGCAAAACAAATCCAAAGGCAGCGATCAGCAAAAGGGCTTTTTTCATGTGTGTTCTTTTTTTGTTTTTAAAAAAAATTATTGTTCAGCCAATATTGGGTTGCGGAGAAAAGCATCATCTGTCAGCGTTTGAAGAAAGGCGATCAGTTGCGCTTTTTCCGTATCCGACAAAGGTAAGCCGGGAAGTCCATTGGGTTTTAATAATGGGTCGAGTGTTGGGCTGTTTTGTATACCACCGCTATAATGATCGAGCACTGCCTGAAGATTCAGAAATCGTCCGTCATGCATATAGGGTGCGGTCCTGGCTACATTGCGCAGGCTTGGTGTTTTAAAGAGGTGCATATCCTGTGGTTGCAGGGTAACCCGGAAACGGCCACTGTCATTGAATAGGGTGGGGGTAAGACCATTGTTATGAAAAGCATTATCCGTAAAAAGGTCGGTGCTGTGGCAGGTGGCGCATTTTTGTTTAAAAATGGTCAGTCCGGCCAGCTCATCCGTTGTCAATTGGGCACCTTCATTGCGGATATATTTATCGTATTTTGACTCTGCACTCACGCATTGCAACATGAATTGCGAAAGGGCCTTTAGCAGTTTATCCGAATTAATTTCCCCCGGTCCAAATACCCGATTGAAAAGGGCGGGATAGTCCTTGTGTTGTTTCAGCTTATTTATCACATGGGGCATATGTTCATCCATTTCCACGGGGTTCTCGATCGGACCCAGTGGTTGAAGGTCGAGGTCGAATACCCCGCCGTCCCAGAAAAAGAAACGGTTCCAGGCCAGGTTCATGATGGCCGGTGAATTTCGTACACCCAGGCGATCATCAATACCGTGGCTCACATCGTGCCCATGATGGGTAAAAGCACTTCCCTGAATATGACAGCTTCCGCAACTTATCGTGCCATCGCGGGAGAGCAGTCCATCATAGAATAGTTTTCTGCCCAATTCAAAGCCTTCTTTTGTGATCGGGTTTCGGTCAAGTGCATAGGTGGCTGCCGGAAAATTGGATGGAACCTTCAGGGGCATGGGCGTCAGGGCATCATCACCATTTTTGCTACAGGCAGCCCCCATCAATACCAACCCCACCATTATGGTCAGCACCTGAAATATCCCTGATTGAATGATCGGTCTCATGTTAGAAATTTTTAAATAGCCCCGTCCCGTCAAATAACGGGACGGGGTAGAAATAAGATCAATCATTGTGCACGTGATCCACACTAAACATACTCGCATAGTTATTGGCGATATTCACCGAATAGGGACTGAACATGACCGTGGTATTGGCGGCAATGCTAACATTGGTTGAACCATTCATCACTTTACCGGCATCGGCCAGGATATGGATAACTGGTCCATGGGCTTTGTTCTTTCTTACTTCGGCCCTGGATCCGGCAGGCACAGCGAGGTTGAATTTCTTGATATTATTGATGGTCGTGGAAGAATAACCACCAAAGCCACCGATGTGGTATCGGAATTTTTTGTCCGCACTGGTGGCCGCATCGGCAGGGCCTTCCATTTTCAGAAAGATATACCCGCTATTCCACGTCCAGTACATACCCGCACCATCACCAGCAGGGTCAAGGCAACCAGTACGCTCGCCCACTGGCGCTGTATTCTTGATGCTGTCAATACCCAGCAGAAAGGAGATGCCGGTATAGTTACCTGCAGGTATGTTGCTGAGTTTGATCTCCCGGTGAGGGTTTTCTTCTTTGATCAGGAAATAACTGCTATCGCGGGGCACGGTATAGGTAGAGCCATCTTCGTTGGTCAACACAATGTTGCTGATAAAATAATTCAGCATGCTTATTTTGAATTGTTCTCCGGCGGCATTGGTATATACTCCGGTATTCAGTTGCAGGTCGGTTCCACCAACGATATTATCAAACTCAACTACCAGTTCGCCCTTATCTCCGGGAAGGAATTCAGGCTGAGCTTCTTTTTTGCAGGCGGTAGTAAAGGTCACGAGTGTTATGAGCAAGGAATAAAACATCTTCATGGATTAAAATAATTTGAGATAGGGACAGTCAGATCCCATTAAGGGACACCGATCTTGTTCCGGTTAAAAAAAGCAATAGACAATAAAATAGAAAGGGCTTGGGGAATGCCTTAGCATCCCGGAGGATGGAATACAAGGGAAGGTTGATCGAATGTACGGGTGTCAGATAAGGTAAAATATTCAGGTGTAGTACCTGTGTTAACGGAAAGGCTTTCCGGAAATGCGGTATGGAAACAAACCACTTCCGTTTTGTTCTCCAATTTTAATTCAGGAAATTTCTGTTCTTCTTTTCGCTGCTGTTCCAGTTTCTTCATCAACTGGCACTGGCCATTACACTTCAATTCAGGTCTGTACTTATTCTCGCAATTCTTAATATATGCCGCTTTATTCAAATGGTAGCCCAATACCAGGCTGGCCTGGTTAAAGGTATTGGCCATAAAAGCCAACAAGAGTATAAGGGCAGTTATTTTTTTGATAAACGACATCCGGAGCCGCGAAGATAAATGCGAAGCGTCGTTTCATTAAGATCAACATCACCTGATTTTCGTCATCCGTCAAAATCTATCAATGCTGAACAATCGTTAGCTTTGTCCTATGCAAAAGCTATCAAATTATATCACGGGTCAATGGGTATATGGGGAAGGGGAAGGTCAATGGTTATTCAATGCCGTGACGGGGGAGCCCATTGCCACTGCATCCACAAAAGGGATTGATTTTCAAGAGGTTTTAGACTATGCCCGGAATGTGGGCAACCCCGCCTTGCGCAAAATGACCTTTCATGAACGCGGCCGCATGCTCAAGACCCTGGCTTTGCATTTGCAAAAACAGCTACCTCATTTTTATAGTGTTTCTGCGCAAACAGGGGCCACCAGAAATGATAGCTGGGTAGACCTGGAAGGCGGGTTAGGAAACCTGTTCACTAATTCTTCCTTGCGACGGAAATTTCCGGACGAAACATTTTGTGTGGATGGCGAGTCGCACCCCTTTGGTAAGATGAACACCTTTATGGGCACCCATATTCTGGTTCCAAAAGAAGGAGTGGCTGTCCATATCAACGCGTACAATTTTCCGGTCTGGGGGATGCTCGAAAAATGTGCGGTGAACTGGTTGGCGGGTATGCCGGCCATTGTAAAACCAGCCACGGTCACCTCCTACCTTGCCGAAGCGGTGGTCAAAGAGATCATTGCTTCCGGTCTTTTACCCGAAGGGGCTCTGCAACTTCTGTGTGGCTCTGCGGGGGATATACTCGACCGGGTGCAGTCGCAGGATGTGGTGACCTTTACGGGTTCGGCCTCTACCGGATTGATGTTGAAAAAGACACCGGCTATTCTGGAGAACAATGTGCCATTCAATATGGAGGCAGATTCATTAAACTGTATTGTATTGGGTGCCGATGTAGAACCCGGTATGCCCGAATGGGAGGCCTTTGTAAAAGAGGTACGCAGGGAAATGACCCTTAAGGCCGGCCAGCGGTGTACGGGTGTCAGACGCATTTTTGTGCCGGAGAATAAATTGGAAGATGTGGCAACGGCATTGATCGGTGCCCTGTCAAAAACCACCATTGGCAATCCTGCTCATGAAAAAGTTCGGATGGGATCACTGGCCGGGCAATCGCAGCGGGAGGAATTGGGTTTTCAGGTGCAGAAATTGCTCAGCGAAACAAGAATGATCTACGGTTCATTGGACACGGTGGAGCTGATTGATGCGGATGCGGAGAAGGGCGCTTTTGTTTCTCCTATGCTTTTACTGAACGAAAGCCCTATGGATACATCGGTGGTGCATGAAGTGGAAGCCTTTGGGCCTGTCAGTACCCTGATGCCATACAAGACCACCGAAGAAGCCATTGCCCTGAGCAAACTGGGTAGGGGTTCGCTGGTAACTACCATCGTAACCAATGATGAAAAGATTGCGAGGGATTATGTAGTTGGTGCAGCCTCGCATCACGGACGAATCCTGGTGTTGAATGGTGATTGTGCACAGGAAAATACCGGGCATGGTTCACCATTGCCCTTGCTGGTGCATGGAGGTCCTGGCCGCGCGGGTGGTGGAGAAGAAATGGGTGGTATACGCGGGGTGAAGCATTATATGCAGCGTACGGCCCTTCAGGGATCACCGGCGATGATCACGGCCATCACGAATGTATATCAGACCAATGCCCCCGGGAAAGATCCGGGCAAACATCCGTTTAAGAAATATTACGAGGAATTGCAGATCGGGGATCAGATACTTACTGAAAAAATACTGATCACATCGGAAGATATTGACCGCTTCGCCGACCTGAGTGGCGATCATTTTTATGCGCATATTGATACCACCGATTTTGAAGGCACGATGTTTGAAAAACAGGTGGCGCATGGGTATTTGTTGATGAGCCGTGCTGCGGGTTTGTTTGTTGACAGCTACGAGAAGAACCCGGTATTGCTGAATTATGGAATTGATGAACTTCGGTTTACCAAACCCGTTTATCCCGGCGCCGAAATGCAGGTACGATTTACCTGTAAGGAGAAAGTTCCGGTTGACAAACGGGTGGTCAATAATCCGGAAGATGCCCGAAGAGGTGATGATATTGAAAAAGGTATTGTGAAATGGTTGGTGGAAATGCTCGATGGGGAAGGGGAAGTGACAGGGGTTGGAACGATATTGACGATGGTAGCGAGAAAGGACGGAAATCCGAATACAGAAGTCTGAAGCTGAGTGAATGGGGCTAATTATTTTTTCAGTATCCTGACTTCAAACCTCGGACAAAAAATAACGAATTAAACGGTATAACTATGTCAGAAGCATATGTACACTCCACGTTTCATGGTGGGGTAACCACCATAGAGTTCTTTCATCCGCAGAGCAATTCCCTGCCGGGAGCCGTATTGGAGAAACTGGCACAAACCATCCATGGAGCAGGGAACGATGAGGACACCAAAGTGATCGTTTTAAAAAGCGGAGGAAATAAGGCTTTTTGCGCGGGTGCCAGTTTTGATGAATTGATGGCCATTGATGACGCGGAATCGGGATACCGGTTTTTCAGTGGGTTTGCGCATGTGATCAATGCCATCCGCATCGTGCCTCAGTTTGTGATCGGGCGCATACATGGCCGTTGTGCGGGAGGCGGAGTGGGTATTGCCGCGGCGGTGGATTATGCCATTGCGTTGGATACTGCAGAGGTAAAACTGAGTGAGTTGGCTTTGGGCATCGGTCCTTTTGTGGTTGGACCTGCGGTAGAAAGAAAGATCGGCGTTTCTGCGTATTCTCAATTGGCCATTGATGCCACGATGTGGCGGAATGCGGAGTGGGCCAGAAAAAGAGGATTATATAGCGAAGTGCATAGCACGGTGGAAAATCTGGATGAGTCTGTACGTCGGTTAACGGATAAGCTGGTTCATTCGAACCCTGAAGCCATGGCCGAATTGAAAAAGGTTTTTTGGAAGGGGACAGAACATTGGGACAAACTTCTGTTAGAAAGGGCGATGATCAGTGGCAAATTAGTATTGAGCGAGCATACCCGAAAAGCGATTGCAGCCGTGAAGAATAAAAGCTAAGGAATAAAAAATAGGAAAAAAGGAACTGAAAGAATATCTCTAACCGGCTTCGTTACGCCTTATTTTTCATTTCTTATTCCTAATTTCATGCGCTATGTCTCCTTTCTCTGCCGCCAACTTCCATTCCCTATGTCGCAAGCTAGCCCGCAAGGATGCTCATCTGCAATCGATCCTGGATACCTATGGCTATCCACCGATGTGGTCGCGCCCGAATACATTTCAAACACTTGTACTTACTATTCTTGAGCAACAGGTTTCTTTAGCCGCTGCGTATGCGGCGTATAAAAAATTAAAAGAAAAAACAGGTCGCGTAACTCCCGGAAAGATATTGGCCCTGACCGATGAAGAATTAAGGGCTTGTTATTTCAGCCGGCAAAAGATCGGGTATGTAAAAGGCCTGGCCAGGGAGATCGATTCAGGCGCGCTTTCCTTGCGTAAACTGGCAACGCAGGATGAAACTTCCATTCGCGAAAGGCTGAAATCGCTTAAGGGGATTGGGGATTGGACCGTTGACATTTACCTTATTCATGTTTTACAACGCCCCGATATTTTCCCTTTGGGCGATATTGCCCTGGTGAACAGCATCAAGCATGTAAAAGCATTAGCGCCGCATACCACAAAAACTGAGCTGGAGGACATTAGTCAGGCATGGAAACCTTATCGCACCATTGCCACGATGCTATTCTGGCATCATTATATCAATCGGAAAGGGTTGCGAATTGAGGGATAATTTTAGAATTAAATATTCAGCCCTCCGCAAACACTGATCGTTTGCCCGGTGACATACGATGACATATCACTGGCCAGATAAAGTGCTGTATTGGCAATGTCTTCTCCTGAGGCGAACCGTCCAAGCGGAATGCCGGCCTTGTATTTTTCACCCGCTTCACCTTCTTTCAGGTAGCTTGTCATATCGGTTTCAACAAAACCCGGGGCGATGGCATTGCAACGAACGTTACGGCTTCCCAATTCTTTGGCTACACTTTTTGTAAAACCAAGAATACCTGCTTTGGACGCAGCATAGCTGGTTTGGCCGGCATTTCCCATTTCGCCGATCACGGAGCTCATATTGATGATGGAACCGGAGCGGGCCTTCATCATGGGTCGAATGACCTGTTTGGTCATGTAGAATACGCTATTCAGGTTCACACGGATCACTTCATCCCATTGATCGGGGGTGAGGCGAAGAAGAAGATTGTCTTTGGATATGCCGGCATTGTTGACCAGGATATCAACCGTACCAAATTCTTTGATCACTTCATTGACCAGTGATTCACATTGGGCGGCATCACCGGCATTGCTTTGGTAGGCCTTAGCCTTTACGCCGAGCGAAGTAAGACGGGCTTCTAATTGGGCGGCCCGGTCGCGGCTGCTATCACTTACATAGGTAAAAGCGATGTTGGCGCCATGTTCGGCAAATTTCAGGGCAACGGCTTCGCCGATTCCACGGGCGGCACCAGTAACGATGGCTGTTTTTCCAGAAAGCAGTTTCATTTTTCGAATTTTAATCTAATTGATCCGTGGAATCCAATAATCCAGGGGATTACACGGATTTCACGGATGCGCGAAGTTATTGGTTAAAGCGAGGATTTCCTCAAGGATTTTCCGGTCATTACTTAGTCTTGGCACTTTGTGTTGGCCGCCTAATTTCTCTTTTATTTTTAGCCATTCCTTGAAGGTGCCCACGGGAATGGATTTAACCAAAGGTAACTCGAGTGCGATATCCCTGTACCGTTTTGCTTCGTAGTCACTATTGATCTTTTTAAGGGAGGTGTCCATTTCGATCGTGAATTGATGCAGGTCGGCGGGTTCTTTCTCAAATTCGATCAACCATTCATGGCAGCCATTGTGCTGATCGGAGAAATAAACGGGTCCCGCTGTGTAATCACTGATCACGGCCCCGGTTTTTCTACAGGCTTCGGCAATGGCATGATCTGTATTGTCAACGATTACTTCTTCGCCAAAGGCATTGATAAAATGCTTGAGCCGCCCGCTTACCTTGATCCGGAAAGGATAGGTAGAGGTGAATTGGATGGTGTCGCCTACCAGGTAACGCCATAAACCACCATTGGTGCTTATGACCGGGGCATAATGGCGACCGATCTCCACATGATCAAGGCCAATGGTTTCCGGGTTTTCTTTGCCGTATTCCGCCACAGGCATGAATTCATAAAATATGCCATGATCAAGGAAGAGGAGCATGCCTTCATCACCTGGGATATCCTGAGCAGCAAAGAACCCTTCACTAGCATTGTACATTTCCAGGTAGTGAATTTCTTTTCCAATGATCTTACGGAATTGTTCACGGTATGGGGTGAAGGATACTCCGCCATGCATATACAATTCCAGGTGCGGCCACACTTCGCTGATGGTTTGTTTACCGGTGATCTCCAGTATGCGTTTGAAAAGGACCAGGGTCCAGGTGGGTACACCCGATATGGAGGTCACTACTTCATTGATGGTATTATGCGCCAGGTATTCGATCTTGCTTTCCCATTCTTCCATGAGTGCGATACTGAGATCGGGGGTCCGGAGCCAATGTCCCCAAAAAGGGGAGTTTTGGAGTAGAACAGCACTCAGGTCACCATACTGGGCTTCGCTGTTCATGGGGTTAATGGTATGGCTGCCGCCAATAACCAGTCCTTTGCCTGTTAGCAATTCAGAATCGGGATTGGTGTTATAGTAAATGGTCAGTACATCTTTGGCGGCCTTGTAGTGACAGTCATTCAGGCTTTCATCGCTTACGGGGATGAATTTGCTTTTTTCGCTGGTAGTACCACTGCTTTTGGCAAACCAGAAGACCGGCGTATCCCAGAGAATATTTTGTTCCCCTTCCATGATCCGTTGGATTTGCGGCTTAAGGTCAGTGTATTCATGGATCGGTACGGTTTTTTTGAATTCACTGATCGAAAAAAGGGAAGGGAAATTGTACTGCCGTCCGAATTCTGTGTATTGGGCCTGGGTGACCAGTCCCTGCAATACATCCCGTTGTGCGTTGATGGGATTGTTCATCCAGGCTTCAATACGCCACATGCGCATACGGGCCAGGGAAGATATCGCGGGGCTAAGCAATTTCATGTGGTGGAAAGATAGAATTATTTGGGAAAAAAACGTGAAATGAGTGGGGGGAATACACAGGCTTCAAGCAGGTTCATTATTATTTTTGAACTAATGGCCAATACCTTTACACAATTGCATGTGCATTTGGTTTTTGCGGTGAAATATCGTCGAGCGATGATTGCAACCGAGTGGAAAGAGAGGTTGCATGAATATATCTCCGGTATTATCCGACAAAGTGGGCATAAGGTTATTCAGGTGAATTACCTTTCTCCCTCTTCCTGCTGTATCTCATCGTACAGGTAGTCCTTGCGTTTTAACTCAAAGTTTCGGCCAAGGTAGAGGCGGCGGACTTGTTCGTCTTCGGCGAGTTCTTCGGCTTTGCCATGTTTGAAGATCTTGCCTTCGATAAGGAGATAGGCGCGGTCGCAAATAGAGAGCGTCTCGGTTACATTATGATCGGTGATGAGAATACCGATATTCTTAAACTTAAGTTTGGCCACAATGGTCTGAATATCCTCTACCGCAATCGGGTCGATACCGGCAAAAGGCTCATCCAGTAAAATGAATTTTGGATCTACCGCCAGGGCGCGGGCGATCTCGGTTCTACGTCTTTCCCCCCCGCTTAATACATCCCCATTGTTCTTGCGAACATGGGTTAGCCTGAATTCGCTTAAAAGCGATTCCAATCTTTCCTTTTGTTGTTGACGGGTGAGTTTGGTCATTTCCAGGATTGCGGAGATATTATCTTCCACACTCAGCTTGCGAAATACAGAGGCTTCCTGTGGCAGGTAGCCAATTCCCATTTTTGCCCGCTTATACATGGGCAATTTGGTGATATTCAGGTCATCCAGGTACACATTCCCCTCATCCGGGCGTATCAGACCGACTACCTGGTAGAAGGTGGTTGTCTTCCCCGCACCATTCGGCCCAAGCAATCCCACGATCTCTCCCTGGCTCACCGATACGGACACATGGTCCACCACGGTCCTGTTCCGGTAGCGTTTCACAAGGTCCTGGGTGCGAATAGTGACTTTCATAGCCTGCAAATTAAAAACTTTGCCTCAGTATTTGACTAATCCCCGCTCCTGATTAGCTTTGCATTCAATTTTTTAACAAAGAATGAAAGTCACCGACCATATACAGCAAGCCAAAGGAACCATTGTTTCATTTGAGGTCCTACCCCCTTTGAAAGGAAAAGGCATCCAGGCCCTTTACGACCACCTGGACCCTTTGATGGAATTCAAGCCTTCTTTTATCAATGTTACCTACCATCGGAGTGAAAGCATGTTCAAAAAGAAGCCGGATGGCACTTTTGAACAGGTGGAGATCCGCAAGCGCCCCGGAACCGTTGGTATTTGCGCGGCTATCATGAACCGGTATAAGATCGATGCCGTTGCCCACCTGATCTGCGGAGGCTTTAGCCGCCAGGAAACCGAAGATGCGTTGATCGACCTGAACTTCCTTGGAATAGATAATGTGCTGGTACTTAGAGGCGATGCTCCAAAAAACATGAGCTTTTTTGAGCCTGATCCCCATGGACACAAATATGCGATCGACCTGCTGAAACAGGTAATGAGCATGAACCGGGGCCAATATCTGGAAGAGGACCTGAAAAGTGCCGTTTACACCAAATTCTGTGCAGGTGTGGCGGGCTATCCCGAAAAACACTTTGAAGCCCCCAACCTGGATGCTGACCTGCGCTACCTGAAGGCCAAAGTAGATGAAGGCGCCGAATACATCGTGACACAGATGTTCTTCGACAATAAAAAGTATTTTGACTTTGTTGAACGTTGTAAAGCAGCCGGGATCAATGTGCCGATCATCCCGGGACTGAAAGCCATCACGTCTAAAAAACACCTGACTGTTTTACCCAAAACATTCCATGTGGATATTCCCGATGACCTCTCCAGTGCTATTGCTGAATGTAAGAAAGACGACGAAGTAACCAAAGTCGGGGTTGAATGGCTGATCCAGCAATCCAAAGAATTAAAACAAAACGGTGTGCCTGTACTTCACTACTACACACTGGGTAAGGCCCAGGTGGTGGTAGATGTTGTGAAAGGGGTGTTTTAATTAAAACCGCGTGCTTAGCGTAACCGTTGCCCCGCTCGTTGCGGGTACGGAGCGACAAACACCGCCTACACAGAACAATCCCGCACGTTGACGACCATAGGTCACCCCTAACCGGGTTCCTCCTTTGGTGTACACACCACCGATCGTGGGGTAGTGAATATCGGTTACATCATAATTATAGAGATCGGACAAGAAGAAGATCCATTTAGGGGCAAAACTGAATTCTGTTACCGCAGCCGCCCAATTACCCCGATCATTTTTGGTAAACAAATGTTGCAATTCAAACCGAAGGGCTTTTTGTGGGGCGAATTGATAGGTGCTGTTCCATACTACCATGGCCGCATTGATATCGGGATCTATGCCTCCTTCAATGACCGATTTATTATAAAAGAGTTTGTGCAGAGATAAGGTACTGTGAAAACGACTGCTCCATTTCTTTTTCCATTCTATACTCATATCCTGAAAATATTTTTCGCCTCCACCAGCAAAGAGACTACCATCGCTGTTCAATCCCTGATAATGGGAGAAATTAAGGCTCAATCGTCCTCCTGATTTACCACCAAGTGCAGACCCTTCGGGCAAGAGAAAGAAGAGTTCAAACTGACCTCCTGTTTCTCCCAGTGACTGGGCATTGTACACATAAATATTGGTAGTGAGGTAGTCATGTTGTTTGGTAAGGGCAGGAATGAAATTGACCGGCAACAAAGAACCGCTTGCTTCGCGTTCTCCGCGGAAATCCATGTTTTGAATACCACGGTAGGTGAGGCTGAGGCCAATATTTTTCCGGGTCCAATTTCCGTTGATCAATAGGGCCTTCCCTTTTGCTTTATCATATCCATTGAGCAAATGAGGATCACTTCCTTTTCCTACATATTCCACATTCAGGGAAGCGGAGGCCCCGGCGATCTCCAACCGGGCGGCACCGGATTTAACGGTAGCCGGAAAATCCGGATCAGGGCCCGTGTATTCCTGATAGCGGGAAACATAGCTTCCTCCGATCGAAACACGGGTTTTTTTCTCCGTACCTGCACCGGTCAGGTCAATGGTTCCATCTATTCCCCGAACAATGCCATTGGCTTGCTGAAAGAGTTTTCTTGGTTTACCATACACCCCTTTTAGGTGGATAAAGGGAAGAGGTTGTAAATAAATGGCCGCGCCTTCGAGGGCATTGTTGATGCCGATCTGCCGGTTCTCCCAGGATCGGAAGACCAGTCCGCTTCCGAACTGTTCATAGAAATTGCCCACCATTACCCCAAAGGTTTGATTTTGGTAACGGAAGTATTTATTTACCAATTTGCTTTCCTGCAGAATGGTGAATTGATCAAAGAACTGGGGCAAGGAAGGAAGATAGGATTCAAATTGTACCCCGGCGGTAAATTGTTTATAGGAATAATCCAGTTTGAGATAATTGTTCGAGCCTACCCTGTCTGCTGGTAATACTGCTCCGATCTTATTGTCCTTTTGGTAAAACTGGGTGATGGTTTCAAAACTTCCACTGAGTTGCCCGACCATCTTGTCAGTCTTTTCTTCGTTCAGATGAGCAAAAAGATCGGCTTCGCTACCGGGCAGGTAACCATTTCGTTGATACACGATCTTTCCCTGACGGATCACCAGAACATGGGGGATGTCATTGACATTGAGCGCACGTTTCAGGTCCTGGTTGGGATCGAGATAAACTAAAAAAGGCCAGCCGCGCCCGGCCACAAAGGGTTTTACCCGGGCAGAGGTGCGTGCATCATCTACCGATATGGCGATCAACTTGAAGGGCTGCTTTTTTTGCAGTTCGGCATACTGATCGTGGATGGCTTCCAGTTCCTGTATACAGGGTACGCACCAGGTCGCCCATAAGCTGACGATGACGGCCGTATCTCCATAAGAAACAAGACTTTGGAAGGGAAATTCTTCGCCACGAAGGTCACGTACTCGCACATCTGGTAATTCATTTTGACCAAAAAGGCCCAACGCAGGAAGGGCCAGTAACATAAGCAGACAGATCTTTCTCATAACCCGTTGTATCTATAAAATATGTGCAATTATCCGAAGAAGAAATGGAAACACATCAAAAATTCAATAATTTAGACCCTCATACTGCTGAAACATGAGAAAATACTTCAACCTGTCTGCCTGGACATTCGTCCTGCTCTCCCTGACTTTAATTTCCTGTTCCAAAGGTGGTAGTGGTGGCACCGATACAGGTGGCAATCCTCCTCCTCCTGATCAAACGCTGACCGTTGTGTTGGATAAAACCACCATCAATGCCGATGGTTTTGAAGATGTAGTGGTAACTGTGAAAGACCAGAATGGCGCGGATGTAACATCCAGTGCGTCGGTGTTTGTCAATGATATGAATCGCCCTGCCAAACGTTTCTGGACAGAAACCCCCGGTACCTACAAAGTGAAAGCCCAGAAAGGAACCATCATTTCTCCTGAAGTAACCATAACAGCGGTAGATCCAGGTAATTCAGCATTTAGTCAAAAGATATTGGTGGAAGACTTTACCGGCACCTGGTGTGGATATTGCCCCCGGGTAGGTATTAAACTGGAAGAATATACGGCGAGCAAACCCAATTGTATCGTGGTTGCCAACCATGGCGGGCAGGGTACTGCTGATCCCTATCTTTTCCAATACCATTCCAGCATGGCAAGTGCATTTCAATTACCCGGTTATCCGGGTGCATTGTTAAGCCGAGTTTCCTTTTGGAATGAGAACAATAGTCAGCTTGATCTTGAATTCGCGAAGCGGGCGCCGCTGGGTCTTGCCCTGAACACAAGCCTGAATGGGAATGATATCACTGTCAACACCAAAGTCAAATTTGATGTGACCACTTCCATTGACCTGAAACTGATTGTTTACCTATTGGAGGATGGGCTGGTCTATCCCCAGGTGAACTATGGATACAATTACAATGGGTTTACCGGAAGCCCCATCAATAACTACGTTCACAATGCGGTGCTGCGCAAAACCATTACAGATGTCTATGGTGATGCCATCGATAAAAGTAAGCAGGTAAAAGGCACCACCTACGAAAAATCACAAACGATCTCCATTTCCGGTGCCGGGTACAATACCTCCAAACTCAGGGTTGTTGCCTTTGTGGTTTACGGAGACGGCAACTTCCTGCAAAAGAAAGGAGTGTCGAACGTACAAAGTGTAGCCGTGGGGAGTAATAAGGACTTTGATTGATTTGCCAATCACTTGCTGATCTTCGCAAATACTGATTCGTCCACCTTCACCGGGTATTTCTTCTTCAATTCTTTTACCCAACTGGCATCCAGTTCGGCTTGAAAGTCGTTGATGACCGCGCCTTTGGCGTCTTCAAATGACTTCGGTTCGTTCGGGGCGAAAATTTTCTTTATGTAGGCAAAAGAAGCGCTCTCATCGGCGGCGTTCTTTTCAATGGAAGTCACCATATTGGGCTTTATGACCTCGTTCTTTGCCCGGGGTATCTGCCCATATTCGTAACGGCCGGTTTCTGCCGTGATGCGATCACCAAACTGTTTCAAAATGTTTTCGTAGTCAGAAGGGTTCCTGACGATAGCTGTGCGGACTTCTTCCGCGGTCTTGCTATCTCCGCAATAAAAGATAATTCCTCCGGCACTTTCTTTCCATACATAGTCCTTTTTATGAAGGGCATAGTATTGCGCTTGTCCGGCTGTATCCGTTTGGGCAGGCGTCCATATCTTCTGCATCATCACTTCAAAGAACAGGTTACCGTCTTTGAATTCATTCATTTGCTGACGGAATTCAGGATTGAATTGTTCCAGGTTCTCTTTATAATATTCCATCGCTGCAAAGCGCTTGAAATCCTGTAAAATCTCCGGGTAGGTTTTCTGCCCGGAACCATCACGCTTGTGCCGGTTGGTTTGGGCATAGCCCATAAAGTCCAGCGCAGTGATCATTCGGTTGCCGATCTTAAAGAGAGGTGTTTCGGATTGTACGGAAAGGTGTTTACCCGAAAGTCTTCCATCCAGGAGGCTATCGGTATAGAGGCCCAGGTCGGTCATATCGAATGCGGCATCTTTCAACCCCGCTTTGGCAACGATCTTGTTATAGAGGAGTTCCTTGGTTTGTTCTATGCGGTTGTCATTCTGCACCCGATACTTGAGGTTTTCGGCGTATGTTTTGTCGGAGAGAGAAGCAGGCACTTCCGACTTGGAAATTCTCTTTATGATGTGATAACCGTGGGCTGTCAGTACCGGTTTGCTCACGGCACCATCTTTGGCCAGTAAGAAAGCAGCATTTTCAAAAACGGGGTCATAGGTGCCCAGTCCAAATTCGGTCATTTGCCCACCCATGGCTGCAGAGAGATAATCATTGCTGTACTGTTTGGCCAGCTCGCCAAAATCAGCGCCTTTTATGATCCGTTGATACAGGCTATCGGCCAGCGCAGCGATCCGTTTTTTTGCAGCGGCATCGGCTCCGGGAGGGAAGGCCAGCAGGATCTGGGCGGTACGGATACGTCCAACGGCTTTGCGTTCGCCAAGGTTTTTGAAAATATGGTAACCCGAGGCAGAGACAAAGGGTACTGAATACTTGCCTACCGGCGTGCCGTATAGTACATTCTCCAGGGAGTAGGGCAGGGAAAAAGCGGTGAGATAACCAATATCCCCGCCATTGTTTACCACGCTTGGATCGGCGGAATACAATTTGGCCACGCTTGCAAATGGCTGGCCTTTTTGTAACATCTTATAGGCTTCCTGGATCTTCCTCCAGTTCGAATCGGTGTCCTGTTTGCCATTTCTGGGTAAAAAGATATGGGCGGTCCGGATATCCTTTCGACTGCGCGTAAAGGCTTCGTTCATCAGTTTATTGAAGCTTTCCGGATCGGTCAGATAGTTTTGGATCACCTGGCTGCGAAGGGTACCCAATTCCTCTGTAAAGGCGGGCATGGTATCCAAGTGGCGGTCGTAGGCATCGCGTACTTTGATCTTGGATTGAATAAACAGATCGAGGTAATGACGCATGGACTTGGCCTTATCCGTTACCGGACCCGTATTGTTCTTCTTATAGGCGGCGAGGAATTCTTTGGCGTCTACCGAGTAGGAGCCATAGGTGAATAAGGTCTGCGCCCCTGTATTGGACACGATCAACAGTGTCGCGAGGGATAGGAGGATAGTTTTCATAAATATTTTCAAAGGCGAAAATTACTGACCTTTTAACTTAAACGCAAGCACTTCATCAATCTGTTCAAGGGGAATTTTCTTAGCCAGTATCCGCTTGTCTTTGTCGAGTAGGTAGAGGGTGGGCACGGTTATGATGTCAAATAATTGGGAATAACCGGGTATTCCCGCGCTCACACGGTTGTTTTCCTCTTGTTTGGAGTAATAAACATGGGTCCAATCCCAGAGATTATGCCCTTTGATAAACTCCATCCAATCTTTCTTTGTGCCCTCTGATTCTTTGGCAATGGCATACATGGCTACCTGGCTTTTTTTCCATTTGGCCTGGTAAATGGAATCCAGACGAGGCAGGGTTTCTTTACAATGACTGCAGGTAGGGTCCCAGAATACGACGACTGTATATGGACTATCGACTTCCTGTAAGGGCCGGAGTTTTCCAGCCGTATCGGGCAATTCGACTCCAGGTGCGGGATTGCCCAGCAAATTGGCCATGAGGCTATAGGCTCGATCGAAGATCGTTTTTCGACCTCGTTCAGTCAGCCAGGAATAACTCTGTTGGGAGAAGTGTTTTTCAAATAAATGGACAAATACCTTGTCCTCCCACATATACTTCTGATTGAGATACCGGTTGACAAATTTGACCAGCAGAAACTTCTTCATTTCTGCATTGGCAGAAGCGTAGCCAAGCATCCAGTCGATCTCTTTGATCACCGAATCGGGATTGGGGTAGATCAGTTGATCAAAATACTTATCCAGTTTGGGTTCAAATACGGGGGTGCGCACTACCCGGTCATCAAAGAAGTAAACATCATCCCAAAAATGGTCTTTGAAATAATTGAAGGCAAAGGTGGAATCGTATTTCCCTCCGGGATGTTGATCGGCCGGCGGTACGGTGGGTTCTTTCATCACATGAAAGAGCAGGGTCAGCAGGTCTTTGGGATTATCTTTTACATATTTTAACCGGTAATCCTGAATGGCTGTATTGGTTTCGTTGATGAATTGAGTCAAACGAGTGGAATCTGCCTTGTTTCTGGCAGCGGCCAAATCCCGTTTGGCCTTGTCCATGGCCATCCCTTTTTCGTTGGTGAATTTTTGGTAAGCATTGAAACGTTGGTTCTCCGGCGATCCGATGAATTGGATTGAATTGACCAGGTTGGCCGTATCGGTGATAACGCTGAACTTCTGTTCTGCCCCTACCATTAATTCAAAATAATTACTCTTGTCCGGATAACCGATCAGGTAAAGCCCCTGGTCAAGTTTTTTATTTCCTTTAAAAACCCCGGTCCCTTTCTCGTCCAGTCTTACGGAATCTACAATGGGTTTTGTCTTACCGTAATAGTAACCGAGATAGATATATTGATTTTGAAAGGGCTTGATAGTGATCGTAATCTCATAGGCCGGGCTTTGTGCCTGGGCGGAGAGTGCCAAAAGGAACAGGGATAAGAGCGAAACGAGTCGTTGCATGGGGTTTGATTCTGAACAGGTAAAGATATTCAAAAAGATGAGAATAAGCGGGGAAGGGTTGTATGGCCTTGGGGTGAAAAGTGTAGCTTTGCCCGGTGAAAAAAAGAAAGTATATCGTCCTGGAAAAGGTATTGGTAGAGGATTATGCAGCGGAGGGTAAATCCCTGGCCAGGGTAGAGGGGAAAGTGATCTTTATTGAGCGGGTTGTACCCGGCGACATCGTGGATATCCGGTTGGGTAAGAACAAGAAAGATTGGGCGGAAGCCCACCCCTTGCGGTTTCATGCTTACTCTCCCGACCGGGTGGAACCTTTTTGTGTTCATTTTGGGGTATGTGGTGGATGTCAATGGCAAATGCTTCCCTATGATCGGCAGTTGGCCTATAAACAACAGCAGGTAGAGCAGGCTTTGCGCCGAATCGGGAAGGTGGAAATACCTGGTTTAATGCCGATTGTTGGTGCAGAGGATACCCGTTATTACCGCAACAAACTCGAATACACTTTTAGCACCCGGCGATATGTACCCGGACCGGATTTTGACCCCGAAGCGGAGCAATCGGTAACAGGTGCCGCGGGGTTTCATGCCCGTGGTTTTTTTGATAAGGTGGTAGAGATCGATACCTGTCACTTGCAACCCGAGCCTACCAATGAAATTCGCAAGGCCATTGAAGGATACGCCAAACAACACGGGTTAACCTTCTATGATTTTAAAGCGCATACCGGGTTGCTCCGGAATGTGATGGTACGCATTACCCGCACAGGTCAGGTGATGGTCAACCTGGTTTTGGGTTATGAAGACATTGCCGTCCGGACCGGCTTGCTTAACTATTTATTGGAAAAAGTACCAGCGATCAACACCCTGTTATATACCATCAATACCAAGTTCAACGATAGTATCTATGACCTTTTTCCAGAGGTGTACACGGGAGAAGGATTCATCATCGAAACGCTGGAAAATTTTCAGTTTCGTATTGGCCCTAAATCTTTCTTTCAAACGAATACACGGCAGGGAGAAAGACTTTACCAGGTGACCCGTGAATTTGCCGAACTTACCGGAAAGGAAACGGTGTATGATCTTTATTGTGGCACCGGAAGCATCGGCATCTTTGTCAGTCAGGGCGCGGCGCAGGTGATCGGTGTTGAAGTAGTGGAAGAAGCCATTGTGGATGCGCGTATCAATGCGGAGATTAACGGTATTGCTCATGCGAAATTTTTTGCCGGCGATGTGATCAAAGTTTGTGATGACGCGTTTTTTGCCACCCATGGGCGGCCGGATGTGATCATAACCGATCCTCCCCGGGCCGGCATGCATGAAAAGCTGGTCCGTAAGATCCTGGATATGGAAGCCCCGTTGGTGGTGTATGTAAGTTGTAACCCGGCTACACAGGCCCGTGACCTGCAATGGCTGGATGAGAAATATGCAGTTACCAAAGTGCAACCGGTGGATATGTTTCCTCATACCCATCATATTGAAAATGTGGTACAATTAAAATTGAAAAGCCCTACAGCCAATGAGTAATTTTCGATATACACGTCCGGAGGCCTTTCCGCCCGTGGTGAAAAATCTGATCATCATCAACATCCTGTTCTATGTGGCGCAGATGATCTACGATAAGGATGGGAGTTTGACCCAACTCCTGGCCCTTCATCCCATTGAGTCACCCTACTTTCGGATCTATCAGGTGGTGACCCATATGTTTGTCCATGCCCACGACTTTATGCATATCCTTTTCAATATGCTTTCGCTGTGGATGTTTGGAAGGGTGATTGAAACCTATGTGGGTTCTAAAAAATTTCTCACACTCTATGTTATTTCCGGGTAGTCAGCGGCTGCCCTTCACCTCGGTATCCAGTATTTTGTTTATGATTTTGACGCCCTCTGGGCCCAGGCGGTACAATATGATCCGGAAACGCAGATCGATCAGATCAGGTCCATTCTTGGACCCGTTGCGCCAGCTGTTGGCGCTTCGGGGGCGGTGATGGGGGTGTTGGTCGTTTTTGGCTACCTTTTCCCGAATACCGAACTCATGTTGCTCTTCTTTCCCGTACCCATCAAAGCCAAGTATTTCATCCCTGGTCTGGTGGCGATCGACCTGTTTGGGGGTATTTACCGTGTTCCCGGGGACAATATTGCCCACTGGGCCCACCTGGGTGGGGCCATAGCGGGTTTTATCATTGTCCTTTACTGGAACAAAACCAATCGCAACACGTTATACTAGTGAAAGAATTTGCCAGGGAAGCATTCCTGAATTTCTAAATTTGTAGCTGGAAAATCGAACGCATGAACTATTACGAGCAAAAGAGCCGGCGTAGCCGGTTCATGGGCGACCTGGGGAATAATTCACTGATCATGCTTATCAGCATCCTGTTGGTGGTGTTCGTGATGTTTAGCATGGTGAATATCTTTTATTTCTTTTCCTATCCGGTGTCGGAAGCCCGGGTTCATTTTTATAATGATATTTATGTAAACCTGGCTTTGCCTGCTTCTTTTGGGGAGTTTATCCGCAAGCCCTGGACCCTGATATCCTACATGCTCTATCATTTTGAAGTGTGGCACCTGATCGGCAACCTGATCTGGCTCTGGGTGTTTGGATACCTTCTTCACGATCTAACAGGTAACCGGAAAGTGATACCCATCTTTATTTATGGTGGACTGGGTGGCGCCCTGGCTTTTATGCTCACATATAATTTTATTCCGGCCCTGTATGGTGAGGGGATTGGGAACGTGAATATGGTAGGCGCTTCTGCCGGTGTCATGGCCATTGCCATTGCCATCACGGTCATGGCCCCCGGCTACCGATTGTTTACATTCATCAATGGGGGGATTCCTCTATGGGTCATCACCCTCATCTTTATAGTGATCGATCTGGCCATGTTGCCCCGAAATAACCATGGTGGCCATATCGCACATATTGGCGGTGCTCTTACCGGTTACCTGTTCATGGTCTTCTACCGCAGAGGATATGATGGAAGTTTGTGGATGAATAACCTATATGACTGGGTACTCAATCTTTTTAACCCCGATAAACCCTCGCGTAAGGCCAAACCCCTGAAAGAGCAGTTGTTTTACAAATCTGGTTCAGCACCCTATTCCAAGACCCTGAACCTTACCCAGCAACGGGTGGATGAAATTCTGGAGAAGATCCATCAAAAGGGATATGATTCACTCACGAACGAAGAAAAGGAACTGTTGAAGCGCGCCAGTAAAGAAGATTTGTAACTTTACGTATGGCCCCTTTTCTCCGCAAGTCGGCTAAGCGCATTCTTTACCTGCTTTATTTCATTTTATTGCTGCTTTTCCTGCTTTCCATTCTGGCGCCGGTTTCCAACCCATCCAAATATTGGGTCATCGGGGTACTTGGACTTGCCTTTCCAGTCCTGTTCGCCCTGGTGGTTCTTTCCACTTTATTCTGGGCCCTGCTTCGTAAAAAGATTGCCTGGGTAGGTTTGGTGGCTTTATTGCTGAGTTGGAAAAGTGTTGGGGTTAGTATCGCCTTTCATTCATCGCCCGCCTTTCAGGAAAATAAGGAGCCTGGGTCCGTACGCCTCGTTAGCTGGAATGTGGCGCGTTTTATTGAATGGAAAAGAAACAATAACAAAGGAAGCCAGCAACGACTCAAGATACTGGATCAAATAAAGCAATACGGTGGGGACATCGTCTGCCTGCAGGAATTCTTTCATTCGCCGGATTCCATCTACTACGATAATATAAGGGAAATACGTGCGATGGGTTATCCTTACCATTATTTTTCCTATGACCCGGATGGTTGGAGACAATATATCGGGTGTGTCGTATTTTCCAAGTACCCGATCGTGGATTCTGGATTGGTGCGGTATTTCAGGCCATCCATGCCCGAAGCCTTATTGTATGTGGATGTAAAAACCGGGCCTGATACCATTCGCGTATTTACTACTCATCTCCAATCCGTTCAATTTCGAAGAAACGATTATGAGGCCATTGAAAAGGTGACGCAGGTAGAAGATAGCCTTTTACTTTACAGCCGAACAGTTTTGGGTAAAGTGAAAAAAGCCCTGGTATTACGCAGCGGCCAGGCCCGGGTGGCCCGCAGCATTATGGACAATAGCCCATACCCTTCGGTGATCTGTGGCGATTTCAATGATATACCCAATTCCTTTACCTATCATACCATTCGTGGTGAAATGCAGGATGCTTTTTTGAAAAAAGGAAGTGGTATCGGGCGTACCTTTTCCTCGCTTTCCCCCACCTTGCGCATTGATTATATCCTCGCGGACGAACAGTTTGAAGTAAAGCAGGTGCAACGACTGATCAAACCGACCTCGGATCATTATATGCTTCGGGCCGACCTGGTTTTGCAAAAGGACTGATCTCCGTATCTTGTATCATGTTTCAGCGTATCCGAAAGCTTTTCAAGTGGCTTGCCCTGCTGGGGTATGGAGCAATCCTGCTTCTCTATATAGCTACTTTGCTGGTGGCCTACCTGGGTGATTATTGGTGGTTCCCCTCCTTGCTTACCTACGGGTTTACGCTTTTGACTGTCCTCCTCCTTTGCTTTGTGGCGTATTGGTTTGTTGTTAAAAAAAAGATACTGGCCCTGGCCGGGTTGCTGGTGCTGCTGTTTGGGTGGAAGAGCCTTTTTTCTATTTACGCCTTGGGCGGTAGCGATTCACCGTCCATTGAACGCGATAGTTCTTCCGTGCGTGTGCTTACCTGGAATGTGATGCGGATGGTAGGAATCGAAGGAAGCCAGGAAGAAAAGAACCAGACCAAGCAAAAGGCCCTGAAGCTTATTTTGTCCCAGCAACCAGATGTGATCTGTCTGCAGGAATTTGTAAACGGTGCGGCCCATACGGCTTTTTCTATCCTGCCCTACATGAAAGATTCGGCGGGTTATCCCTATATGGTTTTTGCTCCCGACTTTGAATGGTTTAATGGAACCATTCATCAGGGTGTCGTCATTTTTTCCAGGTTCCCGATACTTGATTCAGGCCGTATCAGATTTCCCGCTCCCACCACCCCGCAAAGCCTGATCTATGCTGATATCCAAAAAGGGAAGGATACTTTTCGCGTGTATACCGGGCATCTTGAGTCATTTCGCTTTAGTTCCAGCGATTATGAAGACATTAATCAGGCAAAAAAGGGCTCGGTGAAGAAGGTCAGGTTGATCAGGAAGGTCAAATGGGCCACTGAGCACCGGGGTATCCAGGCCCGGATGATACGGGATGAAATGAAGAAAAGCCCTTTCCCGACGATCTTCTGCGGGGACCTGAATGATGTACCCGCTTCGAATACCTATTTTACCGTTCGCCAGGACAGGATCGACGCATTTTTGGCAAAGGGCAAGGGCATGGGCAGGACCTTTACCCGGATATCACCCACCCTCCGTATCGACCATATTTTCGCCGATCCGGCATTTGAAGTAAGCAGGGTGTACCGGCTTAAACAGCGGTTGTCGGATCACTATGGCCTCGTCGCCGATCTGAAATTAAAATAATCCTTTGTGCCCTTCGTGCACCCTTTGTGTCCTTCGTGTCCTACTACGCCAGACCTGCGTAGGAGGACACGAAGGACACAAAGGGGCACAAAGGGCACAAAGAGAAAATTTCCTATATTTGGTGCATGGGCATCACTTATCATTTACACCGCTCCTTCGCTAACGGATGTTGTTGTTGTTAAAACAACCCCGAACCCCCATTCTTTTCTATTTTTGCCCTCGATTTTTCACCTGAATCCATTTTTGTATGTCCTCGCTTAAAATATATAATTCCTATTCCCGTACGAAAGAACCATTTGAATCCCTGGTGCCCGGTCATGTGGGGATGTATGTGTGCGGACCCACGGTGAGTGGGGAAAGCCACCTCGGCCATGCCCGACCTTATATTACGTTTGATGTGGTTTACCGCTATCTCAATTACCTGGGGTACAAAGTGCGGTATGTACGCAACATTACCGATGCCGGTCATTTTGAAGAAGAAGGAAGAGAGGCGGAAGACAAGATCTCCAAGAAGGCTGTTTTGGAAAAACTGGAGCCCATGGAGCTGGTACAGAAATATACCAACCTGTTTCATTGGGCCATGAAGCGGTTCAATAATATTGAACCCAGTATTGAACCCACGGCCACTGGTCATATTGTAGAGCAGATCGAAATGATCAAAAAGATCATTGCGGAAGGGTATGCTTATGAATCAAATGGCTCTGTTTATTTTGACGTTAGCAAATACGCTTCTTCCTACGACTATGGCAAACTGAGTGGCCGGGTGATGGATGACCTGCTGGAGACCACCCGGATCCTGGAAGGTCAGGAAGAGAAACGCAATAAAGCGGATTTTGCTTTATGGAAGAAAGCAGCCCCCGAACATATCATGCGCTGGCAAAGCCCCTGGGGCGTTGGATATCCCGGCTGGCATATTGAGTGCTCGGCCATGGCGACCAAGTACCTGGGTGTTCAGTTTGATATTCATGGTGGCGGGATGGATCTTCAGTTTCCACACCATGAAAGTGAGATCGCACAGAGTACCATTTGCAATCATGCCAATCCGGTTCGGTACTGGATGCACAATAACATGATCACCATCGACGGAAAGAAGATGGGGAAGAGTTATAACAATGTCATCAAGCTGACCGAATTGTTTAGTGGCGACCATCCGGCCCTCGAAAAGGCCTATCACCCCATGGTGATCCGCTTTTTTATCCTGCAAACCCAATACCGCAGTACGTTGGACTTTAGCAATGAAGCCTTGCAGGCGGCTGAAAAGGGACTGCGTCGGTTATGGGAGGCCTACGAAAAATTGCAGGGCCTGGCTTACGAAAAAAGGGAGACGGGTGTGGATGCCGAGCAGGAGACGCGGGTCAACCGTTTATTGGATGAGTTGGATGAGTTCATGGATGATGACTTCAATACCGCCAAGGTGTTGGCCAATATATTTGAACTGGTGCCCCTGATCAATTCAATGAAGGATAAGACTATTTCGGCGGGGGTTATTTCCCCGGATAGTTTTCAGCGGTTAAAGGTTCAGCTCAAGCTTTATCTGGAAGATATCCTTGGGCTCCAGCCAGTTTCCGGCTCAGACAATGACAAGTTGGAAAAGGTATTGCAACTACTGATGGATATTCGCAAAGAGGCCAAGGGGCGCAAGGATTTTACCATGTCGGACAAGATCCGGAACCAATTGGCCGAGGTGGGCATACTTTTGAAGGATGAAAAGGACGGAGGGACCTCCTTTTCCATCGAATCCTGAAAACCGGCTTCCACAGATTCACTCCCAAATATTGACAGTTCACACCTTATATGGACGGCTCACTCCTTGTAGCCGTCCTTTTTCTTTTGGCTGTTGTTGATAGATTAAACAAAAAATCAACAACTATGAATCTGAAAAAGCAATTCCTCCGCGCCGGTCTGATCCTGCTGGGGAGCGCCTTTATCCTTACCAGCTGTGATAAAGATGATGACACCCCTGCCTCCAACACCATTACTGATATTGTAGTAAGTAATGCCAGTTACAGCCTGTTGGAACAAGCCGTGGTAAGAGCCAATCTGGCAACTACGCTGAGTGGAACCGGACCATTTACCGTATTTGCACCCGATGATGCCGCTTTTGGTGCATCTGGAATTAACGCAGCCGCTATCACGGCACTGACTCCCGCACAACTGCAAACACTCCTGCTTTATCATACCCTGGGTTCCGAGATCAAGGCTGCCAGTGTACCTGCAGGACCCAATGCTAAAGTAACCACCGCCAGCGGCGACTCCGTATTCGTTACCCGTAATGCGTCCGGCGTGTACATCAACGGTATTAAAGTACAAACCGCTGATATTGATGCCGATAACGGTGTGATCCACAGCATCGGCCGCGTATTGAATCCCCCGGTGGGAAATATCGTGGAAACCGCAGTAGCTTCGGGACTTGATTCCCTGGTGAAAGCTGTACTGCGTGCGACCAATGGCCCCGGTGGAGATCCTACCCTGGCAGGTACCCTTAGCACCGCTACCCTGACCGTATTTGCTCCAACCAATGCAGCCTTTACACAACTGCTTGGCGCTCTGTCGCTCACCAATATCAACGATATCCCCATGCCTACCCTGTTGGCCGTATTGCGTTACCACGTTGTGGCTGGAAGGGCTTTCTCTTCCGACCTGGCAAATGGCAACCTCGGTATGTTGGCCGGTGGTAATACCACCGTCAACCTGACCAATGGTACTACGGGTGGGCCTACCGTGACCGGCAGCGGCAACGGAGGCAATCGTTCGAATATTACCGCCACGAACATTGTATGTCGTAACGGTGTTGTACACTTAATCGACCGTGTTCTGATCCCGTCATAATTGGGCGGTCCATTATATACCCCTGTGGAAAACCAGTCAGTCCCGCCATCGGCGGGACTGATTTAATTCGAAACTAACATGTTCCAGCATAAACACCGATACCTGTTCATATTGCTACTGGCTTCGTACACATTCCTGAATACGGTTTTGTGCGATGTGTACCACTATTTTCAGATCGATATCGAGTGGTACTATGCCTTCCTGACCATTGGCGCGATTACTTTTTTTTCCTGGGAACTCAACCGTTTGGCAGAGCCCCTGGTGAGGAAAAGATTTCCGGTGGTCGCCAACCGCTGGCTCTTTCTTAGCTCCCTGTTTGCTATCGGCCTGTTTCTTTCCAGCATGGCCACCATATTGGTCGTGTACCTGGTCGGAAATGTGATACATGGTTATACTTGGGCAGAAAATGCCAATCCACTTAAATTAAATCTGATCTATGCCGGATTGATCAACCTTTTCTTTCACCTGCTCCATGCGATCTTCTTATTTTTTAAAGCATATAAAAAACAATGGGCCGAGTCGGAAGAATTACGAAAGGCCCGAAGCCAGGCCGAGATCCAATTGGTAAAAAGTCAGATCAACCCCCACTTTCTTTTCAATAGCCTCAATGTGTTATCCAATATGGTGATGAAGGATAACCCGGATGCCAACCGGTTCATTGAGGAATTTTCCAAAGTTTACCGCTACGTGCTCAATAATCACGAAAAGGAAGTAGTGGAACTTCGGTCGGAACTCGAATTTATCGAGCCTTATGTATTTCTGCTTCAGCAACGATTTTCCTCGGCATTGGAGGTGGAGATAAATATTCCGGAAAAATATAATGGTTATTATGTGGTTCCCGTCGCTTTGCAAATGCTGATCGAAAACGCAGTCAAACACAATATCGTATCAAGAAATAAGCCATTGCGTATCGAATTGCATGCCAATGGAAAACAAACATTGATCGTCAGAAATAACTTACAACCACGGCAGGAGGTAACCTCTTCCAACCAGATCGGGCTGCAGAATATTATCAAGCGCTATGAACTTATCGGTCAAAATGACGTTATCGTTCGGAGAACAGAAGAGCATTTCGAGGTCGAATTGCCATTGCTGAATTTAAATTAGCCTTTATGCGTGTGGTCATAGCCGAAGATGAATTACCGGCGGTAGAGCGTTTGCATACGCTGATCAAGGACTTTGATCCTGCGATTCAGGTCGTGGCCTCGTTGGATAGTGTGGAGGATCTGGTTCAATGGCTGAAGATGAACCCACACCCGGACCTCCTGCTGCTTGACATTCACCTATCTGATGGACATAGTTTTGAAATTTTCCGTCGCATCAATTACTCCGGCCCTGTTATTTTCACTACCGCATTTGATCAGTATGCCCTGGAAGCCTTTAAAGTATTCAGCATTGATTATATCCTAAAGCCTGTAAGTCGTGAATCTCTGGCCAGGGCCATACAAAAATTCAGGACGATCACAGGTGTACAAATTTCCCCTGATTATGCCCGTCTGGTGGAAGCGCTGAAAAAGCCCAATTACAAAGACCGTTTTCTGGGAAAATCAGGAGCCAAACTGTATTTCATTGAGGCCGATGAGGTTGCCTATTTTCAGGCGGACAACAAGATTGTTTACCTCGTTGATAAAAAGGGTAACAAATTCATTGTCAATCACACGCTTGACAAATTGCTAGACGAACTGGATCCCCGCCAGTTCTTTCGGTTAAGCCGTCGCGTTATTGTGCGCATCTCCGCTATCGAGCATGTAAAGCCCTATTACAATAACCGCTTGAAAGTAGCGGTGAAAGGAAATGGAGAAGATCGTTCAGAGGATCTGGTTATCAGTCGTGAACGTGTGGCGGAATTTCGAAACTGGGCCGCCGGCCAATGCTGATCTTCTGATGTTTTTCTCTTAATTTTAGGGGACTACATTATGAGAAAACACTTACCATCCATTCTGATCGGCCTTATCCTTTTAGCCGGTTTTTCATTTTTTAAAAACCCTGCCAGGCAACTGCCTCCCGCGCCTACCGAGGGGGATGAGAATCAAAAGAAAAGAGAGCAGTATTTTGAGTTGATCCATCGTGCCGCACCGGGTACTGACTGGCGTATGATCGAACAGTCAAATGACGAGGCGAGCAGGGCATGGCGGCAAACATACCTGAACAATCGTGGTGCACGTGTAACCGATGATGTATTTGCCAATGGCCAGGTACAAGGTAACTGGGAGGAAAGGGGAAGTGATAATCAGGCCGGTAATGTAAAGGCCGTTGCCTATGATTCCCTGACCGATAATCTGTATGTGGTGAGTGCAGGGGGAAGTTTATGGAAGCGAACCTTGACCAATGGCAGTTGGACCCTGCAGAATAATATTTTCCGTTTTCGTGATGCCGTGATCAACCTGGTACACAAACCCGATAATTCAGAGCGGCTACTTCTTTTTGCCAACAACCAGGTCTATTATACCGATAATGAAGGCTTGACCATGAACGCCTCTACAGGTATCAGTTTCCCTGTAGCCTGGGGTGGAAATACCATCGTCGCCATGACGGCAGTGAATGATGCTAATAAAAGTATTTATTGTTTGGCCTATTTATGGGACAATGTTCCCTGGGCGCCCCGCTATTGGTTGTACCGTTCTACGGATCTTGGACAAACATTTACCAAGATCCACACCTTTGATCATGGTACCGATGGTCAGTTATCCATGACCAAGATGTATAACACCAACCAGGTATATTTTCTGGATGCCAAATCTGTAACCGGAAATATTGTTCTCTCTACGGTGAATGGTGCTACGGTCACTACCATCAATTCTGTACCCAATAGTGAATCAGGTAAAAGGTGTATCCTCAAAGCGACTTATGCAGGAGGTGCGGCTGTGTTTTATGCGTTGTTTGAAAACAAGCGGTTGTATCAATCCATAAATGATGGTGCTACCTGGACCCTGCAAAGCACGCTTACCGAAACGGCCTGGGACCGATTGGAGGTTTCCAATGAGGACCCCCAGAAAGTATATTATGGCGGAGTAGATGCCTACCGGAGTTTGAATGGTGGATTGAGTTTTACCAAGGTGAATGTATGGTCGGAGTATTATGCCAATCCACAAAGCAAATTGCACGCAGACATCATGGAGATCGCTCATTTCCGCAAAGCAGGCGGCAGCTCATTTCTGATTATCAATAACCATGGTGGATGTTATGTGTCGACCGATGGCATGGTGACCAATACCAACCTAAGCATGTCTGGATTGCGTACGGCCCAATACTATGATGTGATCACCGATCAGCGTCAACCCAATCGGTTGTTTGCCGGTTCGCAGGACCAGGGCTTTCAACGAAACCTTACGGCTACCACACCCGGTGTGCTTGAATTTACCCAGGTGATCAGTGGCGACTATGGATATCTCGCCTTAACAGGAACGCCTCATCACCTTTGGACACAATACCCGGGAGGCGCCCTATACTATTATGATAACCCAACCGGGGGATTATCTTCCACCTGGACCATGCCGGGAAGTCAACTTCCCAATTATGGCTGGATGATCCCGGTGGTGAATACAGCTTTTTCAGAAACGGAAAATGAAGTATGGATGGCCGGTGGAAATACATCCGGAGGTACGGGTTCCTATTTATCCAAACTCAAAGCTTCCACAAGCGCGCCTTTTGCCATCAATGCTACGCAGTTACCCTATAACTTCCGCGCCAATTCAAATACCGGAAACGGAGGCATCACCGCCGTTGAAGCGTCTCGCATCGATCCCAACCGAATTTATGTGGCCACCGAGGATGGTGCTTTTTTCACCACATCGGATGCAGGCGGGTCATGGACAAAAACCGCTTCTTTCAATGGACCCACTCCCTGGTACCTGTATGGATCAAGTATTTATTCTTCCCGGATTAACCCCAATCTGGTTTGGTTGGCAGGAAGTGGATACTCCAATCCTCCTGTTTACAGGTCAACAAACGGAGGACAAAGTTTTACTTCCATCAGCACAGGCCTGCCTTCAACCCTGGTGTACGAGATCGTAGCCAATCCGGATGAGACCTTGCTTTTTGCGGCTACTGAAGCCGGTCCCTATGTTTATGTGGTGGCCGATAACCAATGGTATTCCATGACGAGTGCGATAAATCCCACTCAGTCCTATGTTACTGTAGAGTATATCCAGTCCAGCAATACGGTTCGCTTTGGTACCTATGGTATGGGGATTTGGGATTTCAAACTTAGCAATGCCCTGCCTGCCGCGCCTGTAGTAACAACAACAGGCTCCGCTCTCTTTTGTCAGGGTGGATCGATAACGCTGACCTCCTCTGCGTCTACGGGAAATCAATGGTATAAGAATGGGTCCGTGATTGCGGGCGCCACCGCCAATACCTACCAGGCAACAGAGACCGGATACTATACCGTAAAAACCACGGTGAGCAGCGTGACCAGTTATGCTTCATCACCTCTCTATGTTCAGGTAACAGCTTTGCCACCTACACCCACCATTTCGTTTACGGGGGCTACGAATTTCTGTCAGGGGGGATCGATTACACTCAATTCTTCATCCGCCACCGGAAACCAATGGTACAGGGATAATGTGGTGATCACGGGTGCTACCAATACGAGCCTAACGGTGACCAATGGTGGTTCCTATACCGTCAGGGTAAATGCAGGCACATGTTTTTCACCAGTCTCCAATGCGGTGACCATTACAGTCAATGCTGTTCCGTCTCAACCCACCATTACACAGGTGGGGGCTTCGCTGCAATCATCTTCAGCCAGTGGTAACCAGTGGTACACCAATGGTAACCCGATCGCCGGTGCTACAGGCCAAACTTATTCACCGCCTGCTTCGGGTAGTTTCTCGGTACAAGTGACCAGCAATGGGTGTTCCAGTCCGATGTCGAGTGAATTTAATTTCCTTATCACGGCCATCAATTCACCGGTACTCGAACGAAATATTAAAATCTGGCCCAACCCGGCTGTCAATGATCTGTTTATTACGTATCAAAACAACACACATCCGATGGAACTGCGGGTATACGCCCTGAATGGGATGGCCGTGAGTGGACCGATGAACTTCACCAGCCGAATTGATATTGATACACGAGGCTGGGCACGCGGGGCCTATGTGATCGTGATCCGGGATAAGAAAACAAATGAGCAATTGCGCAGGATGATCAGTAATCAATAGTTTTAAATGGAGGCAATCGCACATCTTTCAAAAGACCGGAAACTTAAGAAATTAGTCAATACCTATGGTCCGCTGGCTCCCACCAGGCGAAGGAATATCTACTTGCACCTCTGTTACTCCATCATGAGCCAACAGCTTTCCACCCGGGTGGCGGCAGTGCTGCAAGACCGCTTTATTAAATTATATGGCGGAAAATCGCCCAGCGCACAAGCTATTGTTGATACACCTTTTGAAACCTTACGGGGTATTGGGTTGAGCAATGCTAAGACGCTCTATATCCAGAATGTGGCCCGGTTTGAACTGGAAAAGGGGATGTCCCATACCAAGTTGAACAAAATGACCAATGAGGAGGTCATTGAATACCTGACCGAAATTAAGGGAGTAGGAAGATGGACGGTGGAGATGTTGCTGATGTTTTCATTGGGCCGGGAAGACCTCTTTGCCCTGGATGACCTGGGTTTGCAGAACGCGATGATCGATCTGTATAATTTGGATAGGTCGGATAAAAAGAAACTGAAAGGGGAGATTGAGCGCATAGCGCAAAAATGGGCACCCTACAGAACGTATGCGTGTTTGTATTTGTGGCGGTGGAAAGACGGGGAGTGAGGAAATAAGGAATTTGAACTTCCTTATTTCAACTTCCCGGTTATTTATTTCTACTTACACCACAAACCCTTCCATTTTTTTCAATATTTCTATTTCAATACTTGCGCCTAGGCCTGGTGTTTCCGGCATGGTCATGCGTCCGTTTTCATGATAGGTAATTCCGCCGGTGACATAATCTTCGGCATGCATAAGCGGGGTATCAAAATCACAGTATTTTACCGCTGAACTGCTCAAGGCCAGGTGCCCAAAGGCGGTCATGCCCAACCGGGATTCCATAAAGGCACCGATCTGACATTCCATTCCCGCTTTTTCAGCCTGCTTAAGGATCTTCCGGGCAATTTGCAGGCTACCCGCTTTCCCAACTTTGATATTGAATTTATCACAGGCTTCCATCTCTATGAGCATACGCGCATCGAGGTGATCGCAGCAGCTTTCATCTGCCATGATCGGGATGGGAGAATTCTTTCTGAGTTTCTTAAGTTCATGAAAATGTTTTCGGGCGATCGGCTCCTCACAATACTGGATACCTTCTTTTTTCAATGCTTTTAATATCGTTTTTGCATCTTCGGGGGTCCAACCCTGGTTGGCATCGAGCCGGAGGGGGATTTCCTTGCCAACAGCCGCACGAATGGCTTTTACCCGTCCAATATCTGGTTCGGCTCCTTCACCCACTTTGATCTTGATGGCGGGATAGCCATCTGATTTTATCTTGATGGCATCATAAACCATCTTTTTCACCTCGCCGATGCTGACGGTATAGTCGGTATAGAGATCTTTGTTCTTTTTGCCACCCAAAAATTTATACAGCGGAAGACCGGCCCATTGGGAAGCAATATCATGAAGCGCCATGTCAAAAGCACTTTTGATGCTTTGATTGGCGTATATAAAATGGTCCATCTTCGCCAGACAGTCTTCGATCTTCAGGGCATTGGCGCCTTTGAGTAAGGTGGCGAAATAGCGGGCCACGGAGTAGCAGGTCTCAATGCTTTCTCCATTGATTGGCAGAAAGGGGTTACACTCGCCAAATCCGCTGATACCTTTGTCGGTGCGAATGACTACTACGATATTCTCTGCGTTCTCTTCCTTTCCAAAGGCGGTGATAAAAGGAGCTTTGAGGGGGACGTTGAATTTATAGACTTCCGTCTGAATGATCGTGGCCATGTTATTCATGAGCCAATGTAAAAAAAATTCCGTGCCTTCTGTGAATTCTGTGTGCTATTTTTCTCTCACAGAATTCACGGAAGGCACGGAATGTGCAATTGCCTTACTTCACTAATTTCAATTCTTTGATCAGATGGGGCGCGCCACCCAATTTATCAATACACCAGAGCACATAGCGTACATCTACGCAGATCGTCCGGTTCAGGTCTTTGTCAAATGCGAGCTTATGGCTCAAGGCTTCATAGTTACCATCAAAGGCCAGACCGATCAGGTTACCACTGGCATCCAGCACGGGCGATCCGGAGTTACCACCCGTGATATCATTGGTGGTGATGAAACCGATCACAAGGTCTTTGCGTACCGGGTCAGCATATTGGCCAAAATCCTTTTTCTTGAGCAATTCGATCTGCTTGGTTGGCAGGTCAAATTCGTAATCACCGGCCTTATATTTTTCCAATAAGCCTTTGGACGTAGTTACATAATCATAGAACACAGCATCACGCGGGCGATATGACTTCACGTTCCCAAAGCTGACACGCATGGTGAAAGTGGCGTCGGGGTACATTTTTTTTGCTTTTACCGGATCCATTTCCATGATGCCTTTGAGGTACAGGCGACCCAATTCTGCATTGGCAGTGGTAAAGGCGCGGTACTTTGCCAGGTATTTGCTGGTATAATTGGTCACAAAGGCATTGGCCTGGGCATAAGCCGGGTCGCTTTGCAGGGTGTTTGCATTCGGGTTTTCAGTAAAGGCCTTCCATTTGGCATCATCCAGTATCATGGTGTTGGCAAAAACATCGGCAGCGTATTTCTTGAACGTGGCTTCATCATCCAGGGATCCATACTTATCCTTCAGGTTATAATAAAAACCGGAAGGGTGCTGGTCTTTTTCCACTTGTTGATAATACATCATAGTTATGGCCGCGAGGATATTACGGTCGGATGGAATATTCTCTCCTTTCAGGAATTCAGCCCTTTGTTCAGAGGCTGCTTCGATGGCTTTTTTGGCGTCGGCCGGGGTTTTACCTGGTGTAACCAGGGCGGCTTCTACCTGTTGCAGGCTTGATGCGAACGCAAGCAGTGGTGAACCCATGATCCCTTCGATCAGGAAGACACGGTTTTTGGAAAACGGCCGCCAGTCGGCATAGGCCTTTTCCCAATCTTTCATCAGGCTTTCGTATTCAGGTTTTCCTTTGGCCCATTGGATAAAGGCTTCTTCGGCTTTTTTCTTTTGCCCATATACATCGTACTTGATCAGTTGTTTGCTTTCGCCATCAAAGAACTTCCAGTAGTTCGCAATACCGGCATAATCCGAAGCCAGCTGAAGTTTAACTGCAGCATCTTTTTTCATTTCCTCAAACATGAACTTGAGGCGAATGTCACGCAGGTTCACGAGTGTGGGGTTGTCAATATCGATCTTTTGTTTGATGCCATAGGAGGTTTCATACCGGTTGGTACCACCGGGATAGCCATAGATCATGGCATAATCACCATCACGGATACCTTTGATCGACACAGGCAGGAACCATTTTGGCTTCAGGGGAACATTTTCTGCGCTGTAAGCAGCGGGCTTGCCTTCTTTGCTCATGTAAACACGAAATACTGAGAAGTCACCTGTATGACGGGGCCATTCCCAGTTGTCGGTATCACCGCCAAACTTTCCTACACTTTCCGGTGGAGCGCCAACGAGCCTTACATCGCGGTAACGCTGGTAAACAAAAACCAGGAACTGATTGCCTTTGAAAAGCGGACTGATACGGGCCTCAATATCATTGGCGGCATCGGAGTATTTTGCATTAAGGGCATTGATCACCCGGGTTTGTGCCTGGGCACGTTCGGCGCCCTTCAATCCTTTCAGGGAGTCAAGTACTGTTGCTGTTACATCTTCAATACGCAGCAGGAACTGGACGGAAAGTTGTCCACCGGGGATCTCTTCCCCAAAATTCTTTGCATAAAAGCCATCCCGCAGGTAGTTGTGTTCCAGTGTACTGCTGGAAGCGATCACATCATATCCGCAATGGTGGTTGGTGAAGATCAATCCTTGTGAACTCACGATCTCACCGGTACATCCACCCCCAAAGATCACGATGGCATCTTTGATTGAGGCCTTATTGATGCTGTAGAGTTGTTCTTTGGTCAGTTTCAACCCTCTTTTCACCATGTCATTATACACTTGCTGACCTAATAACAAGGGTAGCCACATGCCTTCATCCGCCATGGAACGAAGAAAGAGACCGACCACTAATACGAACGATAGAAAGAATTTTTTCATATAGTGCCTTTTTTTGTAAAGGCAAACCTACTAAGATTCTTGCTTCTTCATTATAAATTATTGATCATTGGTAAGCGCTTGCCACATGATATCCTTGAGGGCGGTAAGTCCCTGCCCGGTCAGTGAAGAAATGAATACATGGGGGAGGGTAGTGGGGAGTTCTTTTTTAATGGCCTGGGTCAGTTCCTCATCAAGCATATCGCTTTTTGTTATGGCCAGAAGCATTTTCTTATCAAGTAGTTCAGGGTTGAATTCCTTTAATTCATTCAGCAGGATATCAAACTCCTCTTTATGGTCCTTGCTGTCGGCGGGTATCACAAAGAGCAGGATAGAGTTACGTTCAATATGCCGGAGAAAACGATGTCCAAGTCCTTTTCCTTCTGCGGCCCCTTCAATGATACCGGGCAGATCGGCGACACAGAAGCTTTTGCCATCACGGTATTCCACGATACCTAATTGCGGGTTGAGGGTGGTAAAAGCGTAGTCGGCGATCTTGGGTTTGGCTGCGGTGATGACGGACAACAGGGTCGATTTACCGGCATTGGGGAATCCGACAAGACCTACATCCGCCAGTACTTTTAACTCCAATACTTTCCAGCCTTCCACACCGGGTTCGCCCGGTTGTGCATAATCGGGAGCCTGATTGGTGGGGGTGGCAAAATGCGCATTTCCCAAACCACCTCTTCCGCCTTTGAGCCATATTTCCTGTTGACCATCTTCCAGGATCTCGATCTCTTTGGCGCCGGTTGTCTCATCAAAGGCAATCGTACCCAGAGGTACTTCAATGATGATGTCCTTTCCGTCGCGGCCGGTCATGTTATTTTTCAAACCATTGTCCCCGTCGTCGGCGGCTATATTCTTTTGATATCGGAGGTGCAAAAGGGTCCAGAGATTACGGTTGCCTCGTAAAATGATATTCCCTCCCCGGCCTCCGTCTCCGCCGTCGGGACCTGCCTTGGGGTTAAATTTGGTTCGGGCAAAATGCCTGCTGCCTGCGCCACCATGGCCGGTTTTACAGAAGATGCGTATCTGGTCAACAAAACTCATACCTTGATTATAGAATTTCCAGGATTTAAGGAATTGATTTTCAGGAATTATTCTAAAAATCCTCAAATCCTGGCCAAAGATAGAGTGTTGTGACCTGATATCTGCAACTTAGTCACTTATCTATGCGGGTGCTGTGGAATAAGACCGAGTTTTTCCAATTCCGATAAGGTTAAGCGGGGCGTTTCCTTTTTCTTTATTTTTTTCACCAAATAGCTCGCGGTTATTTCGGCGGCTTCTTTCGTGGGGAAACCCATCAGACTATCTATGGCCGGGATGGTTTCCTGGTGAATGACCACTTGGTCATCCACCAGGATCTCATAACCCCAGGCTTTATCTATTTCTATGATCCTGTAGTCAATTTCAGGTCTCATTTGCCAGCGTATGATAAAGAAGATCGCCATCGCGGCCAATCCGAAAAATCCTAAAATCCTGGTCCTAGTTGTCATCGTCATCTTGCTCCGCAGTTGGATCAAACTCATACATATTGTCAAAGGACAGCGAACCGCTGCGACCCGTCAGTACAAATCCCCGGTCACCCAGTGAAAAAGCAATAGCACCTGTACGGGCAGTGCCTTCAAATCCGGTACGTTGTGTCCAGATATCTGTAGCTGCATTGTATTCCCAGGTTGTGCTTAGCAAACTGCCATTCTCCCCACCGGTGAAGTAGATATAACTTCCCATTTGAAAGGCAACGCCATTGTAACGGGCAATGGAAGAATAGTCGTCGTCGTATTCATCATCGCTCACATTAGAGATCTTTCTTTTTTCTTCCCAGGAATCTGTGGCAGGGTCATAGGCCCAGAGGTCATTTAAGGCCGATCCATTGTTGGCACCGCTTATCACATAGGCTTTATCGCTGATCACAAAACTGGTGGCGGCCATGCGTTTGGAGCCACCGATGCTCGCCTTTTGGGTCCAACTATCTGTCAGCGGATCGTATTGCCACAGGTCCTTCAAATAATTACCATCGTATCCACTGGAGATATATCCTTTACCCGACAGGGCAAAGCCCACTGCATCATACCGCGCACTACCTGTAAAGGAAGCTTTTTGTGTCCAGCTATTCGCGGATGGATCATATTGCCAAAAATCATTGAGCTTGTTCGTGCCATCATACCCGGTACCTATATATCCCTTTCCATCAATGGCAAAAGCCACGGCCGAGTTACGGGCGGTGCCCGGAAGATCAGCGCGTTGGGTCCAATACTTCCGCGCATGGCTGTATTCCCAAAGGTCATTGAACCGGTCGCGGTCAGTTATGCCGGTAGAGAGATACACATAATTCCCGATCACAAAACTTACGGATTCACTTCGGGCATAGCCATCAAAATCCGAAGCACGGCTCCAGTTGCCAACCAGTTCTTCTGTACTGTCACTTGTTTTACCACAACCAATTCCCAGGACCACAGCCCCCAGGAGCATGATACTACCCCAAACATAAACGTTCACTTTTCGCATACTATTAATTTTGGGACTAAAAGTACCCGGGGGGTCTCCAAAGGGTTTCATAAAATAGATGAATCGTGAGAATTAACCGACGGAAAATGTGAGACGTGAGGCGCCTCCCGCCTCTTTCGCCGATACATTTCCCCGATTGGTCTACCTTAACAAAATGCCTGCAAGGTGGCTGAATAATTTGCGGCATGATGAAAAATGTTACCCCATTCAAGATCATATTACCTGTACTTGTTGTTGTAGGCCTTTTCTCCTGTTATAAGAATACCATTCAGTTTGGTACACAGCCTGAAAACGAGTACACCCGGCTGATAGCCATCGATAGTGTGGAACCCGTTCTGTCCACTATCCTGCTTGATTCATTTACCACCAATAACCCGGCTTCTTTTTTTGCCGGAAACCTGCGCGATCCTTACCTGGGGTTGATCCGTACCGCCAGTTTTTTTAAGATAGATAAACCGGCAACGCTGCCCGAGATACCTGTAACAGCGGTATATGATTCAATATGTCTTGTACTTCGGTTGAATGAATATTATCTGGGCGATACCACCCAACCATTAACCATCCAGGTACATGAACTGGCTGAGGAACTCCAATACCCTTTTTCTACCTATATGTATAACACCACCAATTTTTTGGTAAAACCACAGGCGCTCGGCAGCCGCAGGTTGACCATCCGGCCAACCTATGATGATTCGGTCCTGATCCGATTGGATGATGCCAGGGGACTTGATCTGTATAATAAAATATACAATGTAGCATCTGATCTGGCCAGCACAGATGCCTTTCAACAATACCTGCGTGGATTACGGTTGTCTGCTTCTGATCCAGACGAGTCTGTACTTTTTGGTATTTTATCCAGCAGTGGAAGCCTCGCCATTCGGTTGTTCTACCATCACACGGTACCTTACCCGGAGTCAAAGGAAGTGGATTTTTTATCAGTGAACGATAACTATGCCTTTAACCAAATAAAGACTGACCGAAGCGGGACCTTACTGGCAAATGGGCCTGCCTCCTCGAATGGTTTAAGTGAGCTTTCCTCTTCTGCTTCGGGCAACCTGTCTTTTATGCAGAGCAATGCAGGGCTATATTCAAAAGTGATATTCCCTTCCCTGCGAAATATTTTGCAACGGGAGGAAACGCTTCGGCTGTTAAAAGCCGAGTTGTTTTTACGTCCCATCAAATCTTCGTATGATGATGCGCGGTTCCCTTTACCCGACACCTTATATATGGTGCAAACAGATGGTTCAAACGTGGCGGGCGATGCCGTTGCCGATTCTTCGGGGACAGATGTACAGTATGCGTATCCCGTGATCGATCAACTTTATGGCGTCAATACCTATTATCGGTTTGAGGTCACCAATTATATCAAAGCTATGCTGGCCAACTCGGGAGCTACTGATGATGGTTTTTTTATTTTACAAAAAAACCCTTCCAACCAATTCAGCCTGCACCGGGCAGTATTTGGGAATGCATCACATGAGTTCAAATCTGAATTGGTTCTATCTGTCGTCACTATAAATAATTAATTGCATGAGAAAGAGCACGATCAAGATGGCGCTGCTGCCATTGGGTTTTCTTTTTTCCGGGACTAGTTTTTCTCAGTCCATGAACAGCCCGTATTCCGTTTATGGTATTGGCGACATTGACCGCGCAGCAGTTAACCGCACAAGTGGTATGGGCGGAGCGGGATTGGCCACTCCTTCCACTTCAGATCTGCTTATCAACAACAATGTGGCATCGATCACCGGGTTGGAGCGGAGTTTTTTTGTGGTTCAATTAAATGGGGCGGGAAGGTTTTCACGGTATTCTGGTACACCAGTTACAGCAGATAACAGCAATAATCGTGACATGTGGATACGGGAGGCTTCGATACATGTTAAGCTCAATAATTCCTGGGCCAGTGGAGTTGGGTTAAAACCATTCAGCCGGGTCAGTTATTCGCTGGTGGGGAGCCGCTTTATTGAAGGTACCCAGGATAGTTATGGTACGCTTTATGAAGGGCATGGGGGTATTAATGAGTACTATTGGTCAAACGCTTTTTCCTTAGGCAAGAAATTTTCCATTGGTATGAAAACTTCGTTGCTATCCGGGGCGATCAATCAGGAGGAAACCTTGTATGGAAATTCGCTGGCCACCACCATTGCCACCAAACAGCAGGATTATTACAGTCAGTTCCGGGTAGAGGGGGGAGCGATTTTTAAAACGGCTTTGAATAAAAAATGGGATTGGTCAATTGGGGCTAAGTATATTCCCACAACCAGGCTGTCATCTGAACGTACTCTGACGGTGGAAGAGAATGGTACCGTGATCGTGGACGATGAACTGATCGATCGGAACCGGTTTACACTACCCACTACAACGGGTATTGGAATGGCCCTGGTAAAGGACAAACGGTACACTTTTGCCGCGGACTATACCTATGAGAACTGGGCTTCGCTAAAAGTGAATGGTACGGGCTGGAAGTATGCGGACAGTCATCGCTGGGCGGCCGGTTTTGAATCGGTCAAGCGAAATAGCCGTTGGGGGAAATTGGCAGAGAGCCGTTTTTTTCAATTGGGGGCTTTTTATGAACGGTCTTCACTCATTGTTCGCAGTGAGGCCATTGATGATATGGGGGTGACAATGGGTTATGGTAAACGATTTAATAACCGGTTGGCCTATGCGATATCCGCTACGGCGGGTGTACGGGGAACAAAACAGAATGACCTGATCAGGGAAAACTATTTCCAGTTAACCGTGTCATTTTCGTACCGTGACTTTTTATTCAGTAAAGGGAGACAGTATTATTAATTCTTCTTTTTAGGGGTCAGGGTTCCTTTCTCCCGTTTGGGCCAATCTTCCGGAATTTCCCGGAGCGCTTCTGCTGCTTTCCATTTTTCAAACATTTCGGCCGGAAGTTGTTGATAGAGCCTGGTGCCTTCGGTTTTCCAGGCGATCATTTCATCGGTAACCTCTTTTATGATTTTGGCGGGGTTACCGGCCAGTAAGCTCCGTCGGGGAATGATCTCTCCCTGCTTTACCAGACTGAGTGCGCCAACAATGGATTCTTCACCCAATACCACTTCGTCCATGACCACGGCATTCATTCCCACCAGGCAATTTCGGCCGATCTCCGCCCCATGGATCACCGCCCCGTGCCCGATATGGGCCCCTTCGCGTAGGAGGGTTGTGAATCCGGGGAACATATGAATGGTACAATTTTCCTGCACATTGCATCCATCTTCCAGTATGATACTTCCCCAATCGCCCCGAAGGGCTGCACCAGGACCGATATAACAATTTTTACCTATGATCACATCTCCTGTAACCGCTGCCTGCGGATGTATAAAGGAAGAGGGATGAACGACGGGGGTGTAGGGGCCGAAGGAGTAGATCATGGGGCTGGATGGGATTGCTTAGTTATAATTATCGATTTCGGCAATATAAATGTAGTTGGAACTGAATATTAAAATACATCTCAAGCAAAATTGCTAATTCAAATTAGCAATTTTGAATAAAATAAAAATAAAACTATGATCATCAACAAATTAATATTATTAACCCTCCCTTTCCAACACCGGTTCCCTTCCCCTTCGGGCCCCTTTTCGAATGGCTCTCATTACAGCGAAGGTCAACAAGATGATAGCGGCCAGACCAAGGAGACCTACAATCACGGCAAGTCCTTCGGCGCCTCCACAGGAAATGGAGCAAACGAGGGCGCCAAGCAGCAGGGTTAATCCCACGGCGCCAATAATGGCCAGTATAACCAAACCGGCCCTGTTACGTGTTTCCGGATCGCCTTGGAGCGTTGCCTTGGTATACACTGATAACTGGTGTTTGAATTCTTTTCGGAGGATCCTTTTTTCCTGGCGTGTGAGTGATTTTTTATCGCGGTATTGCAAAGAGGCGAGTATCTCTTCCGCGGTGGGTTTTTCTTTTACGGGAGAAAGAGTGATCGCGCCAAAAAGAGGGGTGTGAAAGGAGTTGGAAGCGTTGGGAGAAGCGGAAACCCAGGCTACCATTAAAAATCCGATCAGCAGGATACCGACATCCCCACTTTTTTGCCAAATATACCCCCAATGCTCTCCTGCCTTTTTCCGTTGGGAACGGGAAGGATAGAGCACGATCAAGGTAACAAAGAGACCGATGAGGATGTATAAACCATAGGCAGGTAAGGTGATACCCATTTCCTGTAGTGAATACCCCACATAGAGGGCGAGACATACAAGTAGTACATGTCCGGCCACAATGATGCAGCGCGCAAAGCGAGGGTGGGTATGGGCCCACCGGGAGAGGGTCTTCATTATCGGGAGGTTTTGGTGTCTAGCTTACCAACGGTTTTCCGGTACGGTAGCAAGTCCCCTTGAACTGCGCCACTAAATGATCATGCTGATTATAAATACTGATGTGATAAAGCCCGGTCGATTTTCCATTATGAAGTTCTTTGGCCTCGGCAATGAGGTGATCCCCCACATGAACCGGCTTGATAAAGTTAATGGAAGTATCCAGGGCCACGGAAAGATTATTTCGGTTGTTGCAAGCAAAGGCAAAGGCGCTGTCGGCCAATGAAAAGGCAATGCCTCCATGAACGATCCCAAACCCATTGATCATTTCTTCTCTTACCGTCATCTGTATACGGCTAAACCCTTCGCGTATATCAAGCACTTCGATGCCTAACCACTGACTAAAGCGATCGTGGAGCATCATGTGGGAGACGACTGATTGTGGGGTGTGGGGCATGGGGTGAATGGTGAATGGTGAATAGTGAATAGTGAATAGTGAATAGTGAATAGTGAATAGTGAAATTTATTTAAATTCTAAGTTACAAGTTTTTATTTTCTATTCATTCACTATTCACTATTCACTATTCACCAATCACTCTACCGTACCTCAAT
>JANRLV010000145.1:0-11503 GCA_033762195.1 Chitinophagaceae bacterium
TTTTTCTTCAAGCCTGTTCCTCGACCAAAAAAACGGCTGCACCCACTGTATTCACGCCGCCTGTGATCATTGCAGATACCATTAAGGTGGACACGCCCGTGTTTGCCGACCTCCGTGATTCTGCCAGTTATGCCATGGGTATATTCCTGATCAATTTCTATCGTCAGCAGGGCGTCACGGATATCAATCCGCAGATGGTGGCCAAAGCCATTGAAGATGCCCAGGCACAAACGGGTATGAAGCTAACGGATGCTGAGGCCAATATGGCGATCATGGCCTGTATCAATGAGGCACAGATGGCCAAGTCAAAAGGCAATATTGAAGCGTGTGATAAATTCATGGCGGAGAATAAGGGGAAACCCGGTGTTACCACAACGGCAAGCGGTCTTCAATATGAAATCCTCCGCGCAGGAACCGGCCCCATCCCCAAGGCCACAGACAGTGTGGTTTGTCATTACAAAGGAACCTTTCTCAATGGGGAAATATTTGACGAGTCCTATGCACGTAATGAGCCAGTGACATTTAGTGTATCGGGTGTAGTGCGTGGCTGGACCGAAGTACTCCAACTTATGCCTACCGGCTCCAAATGGAAAGTGTATGTACCCTACCAATTGGGCTACGGAACAAGTGATTATTACGCCATTCCAGGCGGCTCGCTATTGATATTTGAATTGGAACTGCTTGAAGTGAAGACTAAACACTAAAAGCTATAAGCTAGTTACTCAGATTGCTCTTCATTTTATCGATCTGCCATCTTGTGCCCAGTACGATCACTTTCATCCCTTTGGTGATGATGGTTTCACCGGGCGGGTTGATCACGAATTTGCCTTCGGCACTTTTTATGCCGATGCAGTTTACTCCGGTACTTTCCCAGCGCATCACATCGGACAGTGGGCGGTCTTTTATTCCGGCTGGTAATTTTTCATATGGCACAGACTCCATATTGATCGATTCGCCTTCTTCACCGGAGAGATAGTCAATGAATTCCACCACATCCGGTTTGGATACCAGAGTGGCCATATGCGTACCCCCGATCTTATCGGGCATGATCACATTATTGGCCCCTGCCTTGATGAGTTTAGGCATGGAATTATTTCCCGAAGCGCGGCTGATAATTTGAATCCCCGGATTGATCGAGCGGGCGGAAAGGACAATGAATACATTATCGGCATCATCCGGTAGTGCCGTGATCAGGGCTTTGGCACGGGAGATCCCGGCTTTGATCAGAATATCATCTATGGTGGCATCACCGATCAGGTAGATCAAATCCGGATCGGTAAGTGAGGCGGACTCGAGATTGGACTCATTGTTCTCGATCACGACAAAGGGCTCACCGTGCACACGCAGGGTCTGCACTGCCTGTCTCCCATTCCGGCCATATCCACACACAATGACATGTTTCTGGAGTTGATCAATGGCGGCATTCATTTTTCGGAATTTAAAGTATTTGTTGATCTCCCCGCTGATCACAAATTGCGTGATACGGGTGATGGCAAAGGCAAAAGTTCCCCAACTGGTCACCAGCATGAACATGGTGAAAATCCGGCCTGAATTGGTCAGCGGTTTCACCTCACTGAACCCGACGGTGGTGACCGAGAGGACGGTCATGTACATGGCCTCGAGCAGGGTATAATCTTCGATCAGCATATACCCGATCACTCCTACAATGGTGATAAAGAGGAGGAGAAAGATCGGTTGCAATAATCGTAGCGTCCAGCGGCGCACGGGCATTATTTTAGGTGATCAATGATCGCATGGGCCCATTCGAGGGCTTTGGCCAGTTGTTCTTCCGGTGTGATATGGGTATTATCCAATACCCGCGCATCATCCGCCTTTCGAAGCGGGCTAACTTCGCGGTTGGAATCAATATAATCCCGCATTTCCAGGTTATTCTTCACTTCTTCGATCGTGACGTTCGGGTTCTTCTCATATAATTCTTTGAACCTTCTTTCTACCCGCACCGAGTTATCAGCGGTCATGAATATCTTGAGTTCTGCCAGGGGAAATACAACCGTACCAATATCCCGTCCATCCATCACAATGCCTTTTTTCTTACCCATCTGCTGTTGCTGGGCCACGGCAAATTCCCTTACCTCGCGAATGGCTGCTACTTCACTTACCTTTTCGGCCACCACCAGGTCACGGATCACATACTCCACATTTTCTTCGTTGAGAAAGATCTCACTTACCTGACTGTTCTCATTGAAGTGAAAAGCGAGGCTGATCTCTTCCAGGGCTTTCCTGACCTCTGTACTATCGGTCCAGTCCACATGGTTACGGAGAAAATAGAGTGTGATCGCGCGGTACATTGCCCCACTGTCTACATATACATAGCCTAATTCACGGGCCAGTTGTTTGGCCAGGGTGCTTTTGCCACAGGAGGACCACCCATCGATCGTGATTATGATCTTCTTCTTTGCCATTTCACTCCAAAAATGCAAAAAAAAATGCCAATCATTGCTGATTGGCATGAATAATATTCGAGATTAAGATCAGGCCTTGGCCTTCTCGCCTTTTTTCTTGTCTCCTTCCTTCAAACTGAACACGATCTTCTCCTTTTCTTTGTCCAGGTCGGCGATCAACACGTCCCCGGGTTTCACGTTCAGGTTGAGGATCTCCTCGGCCAGGGGATCTTCCAGGTATTTCTGGATGGCCCTGTGAAGGGGGCGGGCGCCAAACTGCTGGTCATAGCCCTTATCGGCGATAAAGGTTTTGGCCTCTTCGGTCAGTTCGAGGGAATAACCCAGGGCGCTCAGGCGTTTGAACACCCCGGCCATCAGGATATCAATGATCTTGAAGATATCGTCTTTGCTGAGGCTGTTGAAGATAACCACATCATCGATCCGGTTCAGGAATTCGGGTGAGAAGGTACGCTTGAGCGCTTTCTCAATGACCGCCTTATTGGCATCATCCTGTCCTTCGGCGCGGGAGGCCGTTGTAAACCCTACCCCATCGCCAAAGTCTTTCAACTGACGGACACCAATATTCGAGGTCATGATGATCAGGGTATTCTTGAAATTCACTTTGCGACCCAGTCCATCGGTCAACTGGCCATCATCAAGCACCTGGAGCAGGATATTGTAAATATCCGGATGGGCTTTTTCGATCTCATCCAGCAGGATCACGGAGTAAGGTTTGCGACGGACCTTTTCGGTCAATTGACCACCTTCTTCATATCCCACATATCCCGGAGGCGCACCGATCAGGCGGCTTACCGTGAATTTCTCCATGTATTCGCTCATGTCGATCCGGATCAGGGCATCTTCGGAATCGAACATATAACGGGCAAGGGAACGCGCCAACTCAGTTTTACCAACCCCGGTAGGCCCAAGGAAGATAAAGGTACCGATCGGTTTTTTGGGATCTTTCAGTCCCACCCGGTTCCGCTGAATGGCTTTTACCACTTTGAGGATCGCTTCGTCCTGACCGATAACCATACCCCGCATGTCTTCCGACATTTTGCGGAGCTTCTCTGTTTCAGCCTGTACCATCCGTTTCACGGGGATACCGGTCATCATGCTCACGACTTCGGCTATTTCTTCCTCACCAATGGGATAGCGTTTGTGTTTGGATTCCTCCTCCCATTGGAGTTTGGCTTTTTCCAATTCCTCAGCCAGGCGTTTTTCTGCATCGCGCAACGAAGCGGCTTCTTCGAATTTCTGGCTTTTTACCACCTTGTTCTTTTCCTGCTTCACATCTTCGATCTTCTTCTCCAGGTCAAGAATGGTTTGGGGTACATTGATATTTTTCAGGTGCACGCGGGCACCCACTTCATCCAGTACATCAATCGCTTTATCGGGCAACAGACGGTCCGTCATATAGCGGTCGCTCAGTTTCACACAGGCATCAATGGCCTCATCATTGTAGTTGACGTTGTGGTATTCTTCGTATTTACTCTTGATGTTATTGAGGATCTGGATGGTTTCATCCACAGTAGGTGGTTCCACCATCACTTTTTGGAAACGACGGTCAAGGGCTCCGTCCTTCTCAATATACATGCGGTATTCATCCAGGGTGGAGGCACCGATACATTGCAATTCTCCACGCGCCAGGGCGGGTTTAAAGATATTACTTGCATCGAGTGAGCCGGAGGCACCACCTGCACCAACGATGGTATGAATCTCATCAATAAAAAGGATCACATCGCGGTTCTTCTCCAGTTCGTTCATGATCGCCTTCATGCGCTCTTCAAACTGTCCGCGGTATTTTGTACCGGCCACCAGCGCGGCCAGGTCAAGGGAGATCACGCGTTTATCAAACAATACCCGGGATACTTTCCGTTGCACGATCCGGAGGGCCAGCCCTTCTACGATGGCGGTCTTACCCACACCGGGTTCTCCGATCAGGATCGGGTTATTCTTTTTCCGGCGCGAAAGGATCTGCGATACCCTTTCGATCTCGGCCTCACGACCCACGATCGGGTCGAGTGCATTCATTTCAGCCAGTTTGGTGATATCCCGGCCAAAATTGTCCAATACGGGTGTCTTGCTTTTCGCATTACCCCCGGCGGCAGGTTTGCCTTTGGATTGGGAATATTTTTTCTCTTCGTCAAAATCGTCGTTGTCGTCGTCGTTGTATTCAGCGCGGACATCATTGCTCTTTACAACGCCGAGTTCATTTCTGAATAGGTCGTAATCCACGTCAAATTGGTTTAGGATTTGGGTTGCGATGTTTTCTTTGTTCTTGAGGATGGAGAGCATCAGGTGTTCTGTCTCCACGGTAGGACTTTTCAACGCCTTGGCTTCCAGCACGGTGACACGAATGACCTTTTCGGCCTGTCGGGTCAGGGGAAGGCTGTTGATATTAGCAATATTCTTTCCTGTCTTATCCTTTACGGCCAGTTCGATCTCTTTGCGCAGTTCATAAAGGTCGATGTTGAAGCTTTTCAGGATCCGTACTGCTGTATTATCCCCTTCCCTGATCAGCCCGAGAAGGAGGTGTTCGGTTCCGATAAAGTCATTCCCCAACCTCAGCGCTTCTTCCCTGCTGAATGAGATAATCTCCTTGACCTGGGCTGAAAAATTATTATCCATTTAAGTTTAATTGCTTGTGATACAATAATAACGAATAAATTTGATCCGGGTTCACCCGTTCTTACTAACGTATTGTTGATAAACCAGATTGTTATGGACGTCAAAATCGATACCAAAGAGAAATTTCATGTCATCACGGTCGCAGGCCCCAAGATATCTGCTAGTATGACAGAGGAACTGACCAATAGTTTCCTTTCATTCCTCCAAAATGACGTTAAAAATATCGTTCTGAACCTCGAAAAGATCGAAGAACTGGGGGACGGGGTTGCCGGGTCCCTCGTCAAGTTACAACAAACCTTTTATGAAAAGAACGCCAGTTTTGTCATTTGTTGCCTCCGGAAGGAGGTGGAAAAGCAACTGGAGGAGAGTGAACTGCTGGATATCATGAATGTGACACCCAGCGAAAGTGAGGCCTGGGACATCGTTCAAATGGAAGAGATCGAAAGGGAGCTATTAGGATAATTGTTAATTTCGTGCATGCTCGCTGTCACCATTTTAGGTAATAATTCTGCCGTACCGGCCTTTGACCGTCACCCCACCAGCCAGTTGATCACCCTGAACGGTACCAGCTTCCTGGTGGACTGTGGTGAGGGTACCCAGATACAGATGATGCGGTACAAGATCCGGCGGGCCAGAATCTCCCATATTTTTATTTCCCACCTGCATGGCGACCATTATTTTGGGCTGATCGGGCTCATTAATTCCTTTGGATTGCTCAGTCACCAGCAGGAATTGCATATTTACGGCCCCTCCCCGCTCCGTGAGATCATCGAATTACAACTTCAGGTGGCCCATACCACATTGAGTTTTCCCCTGCACTTTCACACCATCACCCAGGAGAGTTTATTGGTGGATGAAGAAGATTATTCCGTCGCCTGTTTCCGCACCAACCACCGAATCGAATGTTACGGTTTTGTTTTCCGGGAAAAAAAGAAACCGCGTAAGGTATTACCGGAAAAAGCCAGGGAACATGGTATCCCTTCCTCTTTTTTCAACAAGCTTAAAGAGGGAATGGATTTTACCAATAAAAATGATGAAGTGGTGAAGAATGAATGGGTGACCGAAGCGGCCTCACCGGGAAGGGTCTATGCCTTTTGTGCCGATACCAAATACGATGAATCCATCCTGCCACATATCAAGGAGGCCGACATGATCTATCATGAAACCACCTATCTCCATCATCTGGAAGAAAGAGCCACCATGCGGTTTCACTCCACCACCAAACAAGCGGCGACCATTGCGCGTAAGGCCAAGGTTAAAAAACTCTTGATCGGGCATTTTAGCAGCAAATACGACACGCTGGAAGAATTTGAGAAGGAAACGAAAGAGGTGTTTCCAAATACAGAGCTGGCGTTGGAAGGGGTTACTTATAGAGTGTGATTTTTTTGATGACAGAGGACGGATGACAGATGACGGATGACAGAGGCTTGTAGTGCGAGACCTCTGTCATCCGTCATCTGTCATCCGTCTTCCGTCCTCCCTAAAAACTCAATTCCAAAGAAACTGAAAGAACGCCGGTAACTCCGCCCGCCACGTGGCTTCATTGTGTTTGCCTTCGCCTCTGATTGCGACGGTGATGCGTGCGCGTGATTTTTTTCTCACGGCTTCAAAGGCCCGCAACATTTCCGGCACCATCCCTGGCCCTTCCTGCATGCCAGCGAAGAAATAGATTCGTGTCTTTAATTTTTTTTGCACCCCATCAATGGCCGGGTAAATATCTTTGGCGATCCAGAAAGAAGGTGAAAAAACACCGGCACCACCAAAAACCCTGGGGTATTGAAGCACGGCATACATCGAGATCAATCCTCACATGGAACTACCGGCGATGAACGTATGTTTGCGGCCTCGTTTGGTCCGATATTTTTTGTCAATAAAAGGTTTGAGTTCATTGACGAGAAAATGTAAGTAGGCGGTGCCTTCGGCTTTACCATCCTTTATCCCGTTTACTTTGAAATCATAGGGCGCGTATTCGTTCATTCTTCGCGGGCCATTGTCAATACCCACCACGATACACTCTCCCCATTTCACCCCCAGGCTATCCAATGCTTCATCCACCCCCCATTCGCCGGCATAGGAAGTGGCCGCGTCAAACAGGTTTTGGCCATCGTGCATATAGAGAACCGGGTATTTCTTTTTTGATCCATCGTAGTCTTTGGGCAGACGAATACGGATGAGGCGTGTCCTGCCCAATTCGGTCATTTGAAAGGCCGTGTCCATGATCCGGACGTTAGGCAGCGCAGTGCTTTTCCGTTCCTGCCCAAAACCCGGATTAGCCAGGAAAACCAGGATTGTCAGGATTGTCAGGAGTAAGGAGATGGGAAGGTTTCTTTGCGGTTTCATGTAGCGCGAAATTAGGGTATCATTCTGCTCCCATCATGAGTCCGCGTATCTTTTCCATGTGTTTATCGCTTACGGGGTAAACCGGTAGCCGGAAACAATTTTTACAAAGACCCATTTCAGAGAGATAGGCTTTCACCCCGCTTGGACTTCCTTCCGTGAACAAGGAATTGATGATGTCCATATAACGATAGTGGAGCGTTTGTGCTTCTTTCAATTTCCCTTTCAGCGCATAGCGCACCATATCCGAAAAGTCCTGCGGAAAGGCATTCGCCACTACAGAGATCACTCCCTCTGCACCCAGGGCGATCATGGGAAGGGTGATGCCGTCGTCACCGCTGATGACCATGAAATCATCCGGTTTGTATTTGATGAGGCGTGATATCTGTTCAAAATTCCCGCTTGCCTCTTTGGTGGCAAATACATTTTTACATTCGTAGGCGATACGCAATTGTGTATCGGCGGTTACATTTTGTCCGGTGCGTGGGGGCACGTTGTATAAGATGATCGGCAGGGGTGTTACCGCGTCGATGGCTTTATAATGCTGGAAGATCCCTTCCTGATTGGGTTTATTGTAGTAGGGCGATACCGAAAGGATCGCGTCATAACCTTTTACATCAAATGATTTTACCAGGTCCACTACTTCATGGGTATCATTACCGCCAACGCCTGCTACCAGCGGCACGCGTCCGGCGGTCACTTCGTTGACAAATGTAAATACCCTTTTCTTTTCGTCACCATGAATGGTACCCGATTCACCGGTGGTTCCCAGTACAACTAAATATTCCACTTCCCCTTTGATCTGATATTCGATCACTTGGCGGAAACTCTCCCAGTCAATTTTGCCATCCTCGTGAAAGGGGGTGATGATGGCCACGCCGGTTCCTGTGAATTTCTTACGTAGAGACATTTTAGATAATTGTATTATTAGCTAAAGGCTAATAGCTATTAGCCATAAGCTATTGGCTACTAGTTCTCGTCATAAAATCCCATTTTCCCGAACTTTTCAATGCGCTGGTTCACGCGTTGTTCGGCAGGGATGTTTCTCAATTCTTTCAATACCGGCACCAGGTAATCTTTTAATATCTGGGCGGCTTCGTTATAATCCCAGTGGGCTCCACCGATCGGTTCTGGTATGATGCCATCGATCAGGCCAAAGCCCAGCATTTTATCGGCGGTGAGTCGCAGTTGTTCCGCGGCTATTTCTTTTTTCTCCCAGCTACGCCACAGGATGGAGGAGCAGCTTTCAGGGCTGATCACGGTGTACCAGGTATTTTCCATCATAAAGACACGGTCGCCCACGCCGATTCCCAGGGCGCCACCACTGGCCCCTTCGCCGATGATCACACAGATCACGGGTACTTTCAGGCGGATCATTTCATAAATATTCCGGGCGATCGCTTCCCCCTGTCCGCGTTCCTCCGCTTCCAGTCCCGGGAAAGCCCCCGGTGTATCGATCAGGGTGATGACGGGTTTATTGAATTTTTCGGCCAGTTTCATCAGCCGCAGGGCTTTTCGATAACCTTCCGGGTTGGCCATACCGAAGTTGCGCATCTGGCGCATTTTGGTATTGATCCCTTTTTGCTGGCCGATGATCATGACGGTTTCCCCATCCAGCTGGGCGAATCCCCCCACCATGGCCTTATCATCCTTTACATTGCGATCGCCATGCAATTCAAGGAACTGCGTGGTCATTTTATCAATGTATTTAAGCGTATAAGGACGGTCGGGGTGGCGGCTTAGTTGAACCCGTTGCCAACTGGAAAGGTTGTGGGTGATCTCTTTTCTTTTTTCAAGGATCATTTCCTCCAGTTGGTGGATGCCGGAACTATGGTCAATTTTTTTGGTCTCGCTGCTTTTCTTCAGGTGCTCGATCTCTTCGATCAGGTCTTTGATCGGTTTTTCGAACTCCAGGAACTGTCTGTTGGCATTGGTTGGCATAGGTGACTATGATAGGGTTGCTAAGGTAAGGATTTATTAATATTGGGGGTGTTAGGGTTTGGGATTTAGGGGTTTACACGGATTCTGGATATCACGAATTGTGCGCATTGGACGAATTTCACGAAGGGGAATAAAAAAACCCCGGAAAATTCCAGGGTTTGCGGACCGGACGGGACTCGAACCCGCGACCTCTGCCGTGACAGGGCAGCATTCTAACCAACTGAACTACCGATCCTTAGTTCCTTGTAAGGGGTGGCAAAGATAGGGGAAAATCAAATATTACCAAAGAAGGGGGGTGATTTTTGGGGATTTTTGGGCGACGGGCCGCCGACCACGAACCTTTTAAGTCCACGAATCAGGCAGCCTCCGCCAGATAGGCCTTTAAATTAAGAGTGGCTTGTTGCAAATGACATTTTACCGTGGGCAAAGCCAGACCCAGGGTCTCGGCAATTTCTCTGGTCTTGTAATTATGGATGCAGCGCAGGGTGACCACCATCCGCTGCCGTTCAGGCAACCGCCTGATCGCCTGCCGCAAAAGTAACCGCCGCTCCCTATCTTCATAATCTTCCAGGGTACAGGCATAACCTTGGAAGCCTTGTTCCACGGTAAAAAATGAAATCCTTTTCTTCCGCCGCAACAGGGTCATATACTCGTTGCGTATCAAAACAAACAAATAACTTTTCCAATTCTCTACCATTGGCATACACTCTCTCCTTTCCCAGATCCGGGAAAACACTTCCTGCACAAGGTCCTTGGTAAGCTCCTGGTCACCGCATAGGCGGAAAGCGACATTATGAGCAAATGTCAGGTAGGTAGCGTATGCCGCTTTATAATCAAATGCTTTCATTTAAGCAATTCTCAATTAAAAAAACTACTAGTTTTCATGACTCCGGAAGAAAATGGATATTTCATTTTACTAAATCAAAACTATTCATTGTTCACCAAAGGAACCAGGAGAGAGCCCTTTATCAAACCTCCCTTTCCTACTTTTACAAATGCGGAAGAGTTGGCAGACCCTCGCTATCGAATACTAAATTCACTGCACACGAAGAGAATTTTGGGTTACTTCTTTTTCGTCTATCCTCGCACCGATTTTGCTGCAAGGATAAACGAACGGTCATGGAAAAATCCAAGTTAATAACATTTTCAGTACCCCGGATTCTGTATTAAATTTGGATTTGCTTGTAATTCTCGAAATGGAATAGGATACAGTTGATCTGTTGATTGCCAATTGCCTCCTTTTATATGGGCAAGTACAGCATCTGCTTTACCCCATCGTTTTAAATCGAGCCATCTATGTCCCCACTCAGCAAATAATTCAACTCTCCTTTCTTGCTCTATAGCTTCTAGCACCTGCTGTTGAGTAAGAGAATTGGGAAGCGGATTTATGCCTGCTCTTTGCCGAATAGTATTTAGATCATTAATGGCTTCTGTTAAATTGTTTTGCATTAGCCTTGCTTCTCCCCTTATTAAATATTGTTCTGCTAAACGCAAAACCATATAGTACTCATTATATGGTCCATTAGGCATGCTCTGTGCTGGCCCCGTTTTATACTTATTAGGATAATAGTATTTAGCTGAACGATAAATAGTACTATCGATCCAGAATGTTCTTCTATTATCACCTGGCTCAAAAGATCTTATTAATGTGTCAGTTAAATAGATATAAGGTCTTGAAGTTGCATCATAAGGAATTATACGATATCCCTCGTTAGTAGCATTATACGTTCCAGTTGTATTTGACTGTTGGAGTTGCCAAATTGTTTCGGTACTATTAGTTTTAAAAACATTATTAGGAAATGAAACTAGTCCAAACATTGCAGAATTAGAAATCACACTGCTTGACTCCATTTCTGCTTTTGACCAATCCTTTGTATAAAGATAAACTCTTGCTAATAAAGCAGAAGCGGCCCAACGATTTGGAATTATCCTTTGATTTTTCCCAACAATAAAATTATCAGCAAGCCTATTTTCAGCATCAATTAAATCACTAATGATTTGATTATACACTTCATCAACTGAAGCACGAGCAAGAATACTTGAGTTTTTCCAACTTATTTCATTAACTAAAGGAATATTGTAAGTACCCCATAATTCAGACAGTGGTTAATTGAAGATATTCATTTTTACTAACCTTGTGTTTCCATTCTTCCGGTGTCAGGTTGCCCAGTCCTTCATGGGGTCTTCTTTGG
>JANRLV010000146.1:0-9320 GCA_033762195.1 Chitinophagaceae bacterium
ATGTTGCAGCGGCTCATCATCATGGACCTGAGAATAGTGGAAAAAATCGCTATTATTCTACTCTGGGTAGGCTGTTTTGCTGCACCTATGCTGATGCATTTAAAAATTAATCTTTTTCAAGCGCTCTAAATCCTCAAATTACTTGAGGTTATCCAGGACCTTATACATTTTCTTTACCAGCAAAGAAGAGGAACCGTTGAAATTATTGACCAGAAAAGAGAATATATATTCTTTACCATTACTGGCTTTGTGATAGCCCGTATACCCCTTTACATCGCCAATGGTCCCGCTCTTCATCGTCATGTCATTATACACAGGAAAAGCTTCTTTATACGAAGAAAACCAGGGCTGCTTTTTGGCAAACCGAAGGACCTCTACCTGGGCATGGGTGGTAACCCGGTTGGCGGGAGAAAGCCCCGAACCGTCGTACAGGTTCAACTCTTCCGGAGCTATACCCTTCTCCTTCCAGAATTCCTGCAGTTTTTCTACCCGTATATCCAGATTCATATTATCCTGATTATTTACGGGAATTGTTTGTAGCAGTGCCTCCCCATAGAGGTTCACGCTCTTTTTTAAATACCAGTACACAATGGAATCCAGTGCCGGTGATTGATGTAACCCGCCGGGCAAGGAGGCAGTAAGGTTGGCATCACCAAAATAAACTTCCCTTCCGGTGCGGATCACCGAATCAATAGTAAGTCCTGCAGCCTTGAGATATCGGAAAAACTCCGTACCCAATGTATGCGCCGGGTCCGGACTTGCCCCGGATATAACAAATGAATCCTTTCCGGGAGGAATAGTACCCCGTATGGTGGCTTGCGTGGAGTAAGGCGGACAAAAGATATAGGCGTTATCACCCGTACCCGGTTGCCCGCCGGTAACCAGACTATTGAATTTAACCTGGTCCTGGCTGGGATAAGTGCCCTGTACCATGACTGGAGCGCCGGTCATCTGGCTTTTCAGGTAAAGATCGTATTGATTCTCGCGCCAGTTTACAAAGGACCAACCCGCACCATAATAATTACCCATATCATCCCAAACATAGCCGCCTGGAATGGATATAATATCTCCATAGGACCTATCCAATATCCGGATACCGGTGATCCTTTTATCACCTAACTGGGATTTTACCAATAAGGCCCATTTTTTTAATAAAAGCGAATCCACCGTGCTTGCATAACGCCAGCTCCCAAGGGTTGGATCACCATTACCTTCGATCAGCAACTCAACTGTTTTCCCTCTTTCCCCTTCGTTGACGAGTATCTCCGTCTTAAATTTAAAATCCCTGCCCAACAGGGAATAGGCTGTGGCTGCTATGATCACCTTCTGGGTGGAAGCTGGCGCCAAACCTATCCGACTGTTCTTATCAAACACTACCTGTCCTGTTTGTGCATCGATCACATAAAGTGAGGCGATGCCATGTTTCATCTGGGAATCCTTCTCAAAAACCGAAAAGGCCTGTTTTAATTTCTGGCCGGCGGATTGGGACTGAACATAAAGCTGACAACTGATCAAACTCAAAATGAACAAAACTTTTTTCATACCCTCGGGGTTATTACTTTGCATTCAAATTACTGTTTTTATCCTTAATCGTTTTTAATTAATGGCTCACGCTTCCATCATCACCATTGGCGACGAACTGTTGATCGGTCAGACCATTGATACCAACAGTGCCTGGATGGCCCAGCAACTCAACAAGGAAGGCATCTGGGTTCGATACCGGATCGCAGTGGGTGATGTATGGGATGATATCTGGAGTGCTATTGACCAGGAACTTCAGCGGTCATCGATCGTGCTTATCACTGGTGGGCTGGGCCCAACAGCCGATGATATCACCAAACCTCTTTTGGCAAGCTATTTCCAGGGAAAGATGATCGTGAACCAGGAAGTGTTGCAACATGTAACGCAAATCTTTACCCGGCTCAACAGGCCTTTATTGGAACGTAACCTGAAACAAGCTGAAGTACCGGATACGTGTACGGTTTTACAAAATGCCCGGGGAACAGCACCGGGCATGTGGTTTGAAAAAGAGGGAAAAGTGGTCGTCTCCCTTCCAGGAGTACCTCATGAAATGAAAGGACTGATGACCGAAGAGGTCATCCCCCGTCTGATCCGGCAATTCAAATTTCCGGCTATCCTTCACCGCACGGCATTTACTGCCGGACAGGGTGAGTCCTTTATTGCTGAACGACTGAATGATTTAGAAGGCGCACTCCCACCCCATATCAAATTGGCCTATTTGCCCAATTATGGCATGGTGAGGTTGCGGTTAACAGCCAGGGGTGAAAACAAAGATGAACTGGCCGTTGAAATTGAAAATTGGTTTGCCCAACTCAGAGAAAAAGTAAAAGACATCCTGGTCAGCGACGAGGATAAAGGACTGGAAGAGGTGCTCGGAGAAGTTCTAATGAAAAAGGGTAAAACCATGTCCACGGCCGAAAGTTGTACCGGTGGCTATATCGCTCACCTGATCACCAGCATCCCCGGTTCTTCTGCTTATTTCCAGGGCAGTGTGGTCAGTTATGCAAATTCAGTAAAGGAAGGGCTGTTAGATGTATCCTCTGAAACCCTCTCCACCCTGGGTGCAGTCAGTGAAGAAACGGTAAAACAAATGGTTGCAGGGGTATTACAAAAAACAAATAGCCACTATGCTTTAGCCACCTCCGGCATTATGGGACCAACCGGAGGAACTGCTGAAAAACCGGTTGGAACTGTTTGGATCGCTGCTGGTGATCGGGAAAACGTCATCACCAGTCAGTTGAAGCTTCGCTTTGACCGCAAAAAAAATATCGAGATTACTGCGCAAATGGCGATGGATTTATTACGCCGATTTATACTTGGGATCAGATAAATAAGGTGTATAAAAAAATCAGGGTCAGCAACAGGCTAACACTTGTAAGGATTTCCGGGAAAATACTAACTTTGCCCTGCCTTTTGCTAAAAGCTAAAAGCTTGTAGCTAATCGCCTTACCTTTGGATCATAACTTAAAATTAAACTGAATAGCATGTCCCTCGTCGATCTCGTCATGCCCAAGCTTGGAGAAAGTATCATGGAAGCGACCATTTTAAAGTGGCATAAGCAACCGGGAGATAAGATTGCCATGGATGAAACCGTCCTGGAGATCGCCACCGATAAAGTGGATAGCGAGGTGCCAAGCACTGCCGAAGGAGTCATCGAAGAGATCCTTTTCAATGTAAATGACGTAGTGCCCATCGGCACCGTTATCGCAAGGATTAAAACAAATGCAAGCATAGGTGCTGCTACCCCCACACCGGTAGTCAATACCCCATCTCCCAGCCCTGTACCTGCTCCAACACCCGCACCAACCCCTGCCCCAACGGTGAGCCAGGCCGTACAGATAGAATCAGCCCCTGCCCTCGCCGGTAGCAATGGACAGCGGTTTTATTCCCCATTGGTCTTGAATATTGCCGCCAGCGAAGGCGTTAGCATGACCGAACTGGAGCAGATGCAAGGAACGGGAAATGAAGGAAGAGTAACAAAGAAGGATATCCTGCAATATGTAAGCGACAAACGGGCAGGGAAAGTTGTATCAGCTCCGGCTAAACAGACTGCATCAACCGAACTAACCGTCCCGATCTCCCGTATCGAATCCAGCTCCAGTGCTGTTGTGAATACAACCTATAGCGGCAATGTGGAGATCATTGAAATGGACCGTACGCGTAAGCTGATCGCAGATCACATGGTGAAAAGCAAACATACAAGTCCACACGTTACCAGTTTTACCGAGGCAGATGTTACGAATATCGTCATGTGGCGTAACCGGGTAAAGAAAGAATTTGAAAAGAGAGAAAACACCAAGATCACTTTTACCCCGTTATTCATCGAAGCGATCGTAAAATGTATCAAAAAATTCCCGCTGATCAACTCGTCAGTGGATGGTGACCGCATCATCATCAAGAAGGATATCAATATCGGCATGGCCACTGCCCTGCAAAACGGAAATCTGATTGTTCCGGTGATCAAAGGAGCGGATCAACTCAATCTTGTCGGACTCACCAAAAAAGTGAACCAGTTGGCAGATAATGCCCGCAACGGCAAACTCAGCCCGGATGATACCATGGGAGGAACTTTTACCTTGACCAATGTGGGCACATTCGGCAGCCTGATGGGTACGCCGATCATCAATCAACCGCAGGTGGCTATCCTGGCTGTTGGTGCCATTAAGAAAAGACCCGTAGTGGTGGAAACACCACAAGGTGACAGTATCGCTATCCGCCACATGATGTATCTCAGCATGAGTTACGACCACCGCATTGTAGACGGAAGCCTGGGTGCTACCTTCCTGACAGCCGTAGCCAAGGAATTGGAGAGCTTTAATGAAGAAAGGGAGTTTTAGGGTTGGTAGTTGGATGATGGATTGAGATATCTGATTTCCAACCACAGAAATCCGTCATCTGTCATCTATCATCTGTCATTCAACAACACCTACTCGCTCTTCGCCCCGAATTTACTCCCAACAAAGATTTTCTTTTTCCCCCTCACTTTCACCTCAAACAAATTATCATACTCCTTATCTCCAAGGTCTCCGGCAACCTTTGTCTCTCCACAAAGCATGTTCACAATATCATCCACGGTATTGGAATGTCCTACCACCAGCAAATTCTTCTTATGTGTTAGTAGTTTGGAGATAAAAGCGGAATCTGGCCTTGGCCCATACAATTCGATGGCTACCCCAAAATGATCCGCCGTGGGGGTTGCCGTAGAGACGGTCCTCACGGTCTGAGTGGAATACACGACAGAGATTTTTTTATCTTTTAATGTATTCATCAGGTCTTCCGCCCTTTGCTGTCCGGGAACAGAAAGCGGTACATCCGTGTTCATGTTTGGCCCTGCGGCAGCTTTTTCAGCATGCCGTACAATATAAATACTGTGCGAGCAGGAGCTGAGGAGCAGGAGTAGAAATGGGAGTAGACGCATTTTTTAATCCACTTTCACTGACTGAAAAAACTTGTCTTTCGTGGTATTCGAGGGGTTCAGCGCTGAATAGGTGAAACTATATACTTTGGAACCTACAAATACGGAGTAAACGTACATTTTTTCCATTTCTCCCGTTCCTTCACTTTTGTAATTGAGGTCAAAGAGATAGGTAGTGAATGATTGGAGCTTTCCCCGGCTGGAAGAGACCATTTCAGATCCTTCCATCTGACCCATAAAACCGGTTTTGAATTGCTCCTCAAAAGCGTCTGTGTCAGCCATGGATTGGATCATCGCCGAATCCAGTCCGAAATTCACAAAATCAATTATGGTCACGGTATAGCTGGAAGAATCATTGGCAACCAATGTATAAACCTCCACTTGTTCCATATCGATCTTCATCAGTGAATCAGGAACCTGGAAGCTTACACGCTCATTAAAAGTGAGTTTGATCCAGGGCGCCTGGGAATAAGACAGAATGGACATGGCGAGGAAGGCCAGCGAAAGAAGAATTTTTCTCATGTTCGTTTTTAAATTTAATAGTGCAAAGAAAACTCGTGAAACCCGGAATTTATAGTCCGTTCATATAATTATTTTTCATTAACCAGCTCAAGTCCCCAGTCCTTGCCTTTTTCCAGATAGGGTACCCCCTCGGTGATCCAGCGGGTGGGTTTGTCCCCCTTTAATATCCAGTCAAAGAATTGTTGCATGCGGATCTGGTAATCCAGCCTGTCCTTTCTCACGGTCAGCCCATGCCCTTCCCCATTGTAATTCAACATCCAAACCTGCTTACCGAGGCGGCGCAGGGCGGTAAACATCTCAATTCCCTGGTACCAGGGAACGGCCCCGTCGGCATCATTGTGCATGATCACCACCGGCGTTTTCACCTTGTCCATATAGAAAAGGGGCGAATTCTCGAGATAGAGTTGTTTTTTCTCCCAAAGGGTTGCACCGATCCTGCTTTGGGTTTTTTCATACTGGAACTGACGGTTAAGTCCTGATTCCCAACGGATGCCTCCATAGGCACTGGTCATATTGACTACAGGCGCCCCCGACCAGGCGGCTTTAAATAGGTTGGTCCGGGTAATGAGGTGCGCAACCTGATAACCTCCCCAGCTATGTCCCTGAATGGCCATTCGGGTACTGTCCACATACCCCTTTTTTACCACCGCCCGGGCTCCGCTCACCACATAATCATATGCCCCCTGTCCGGGATACCCGATTTTGTATTTAATGTCAGGAATAAAAATGACATAGCCACGACTGGTATAAAAAGGAATATTAATAGCACTTCGGATAGGAGCCGGTGCATAGTAAGTATGCAGGGTATTGCTCATCTCCTCATAGAAGTAACAGATCATCGGATACTTCTTTTTGGGATCAAAGTCCTCAGGCTTATAGATGATCCCGGTCGCCTGTTTTCCATTATAGGCTTTCCACGAAATCAGTTCAGCAGTACCCCACCAATAGTCCGCCTGTTGAGGATTGATCGAAGAAAGTCTTGTTTCTGCTGCACCGGATACCTGTGTAAACAGATCGGGGGACTCGCGAAAATTCTCTCGTGTAAATAAAAAGGTCTCGGCATCTTTTGCTTTGATCGGATTACCATAATCATACCCGGTATTTACACCTGGCAAAGCACCGGGCTTGCTGAGGGAAGAATGCCAGATGCGGAAAGACTTGTTCTCCTCACTAAACAGGGAGAAAACCTGTTGCGCTTCGGGCCTGATGTATCTCTCTTCGCGATCGGTAACAACGCGACGGATAACAATATTTTTCTTACGTGGATCCTGGGCGGCAAAAACGCGCACTGGTGCTGTTTTACCAGAAACATCCAATTTCCAAACCTCAAACCGGTCATACACAAACAAGGCTGAATCACCCGTCTGCCAGCCCATTCCACCATAGGGCGTTGGTTCATTGGGAAGATCATGGCCTTCATCGTATAATTTCACCTTTATGGCGACAGAAACATTACGGGCCGTATTGCCATCGTGTACAAAGTAAGCTTTGGTTTTATAATCATACCACGCCACATATTTCCCGGAGGGGGAAACATAGCTTGGTGCGATGACCCCATCCAGGTTTTCTTTGATCAGCCTGGCCTTTCCGGTATTGACATCGATGAGGTAAATGTCCTTTTTTGTGTTTCCTGTCCATTGACTTTCCACCCTCTTTCCAAAATCGGTTACACCCACAAATTGATCCCCATCGCCTTCATTGGTCATCATGACCGTGGGCAATTCACGGGAGGCGAGTTGTTTTACCCAGCCTGTTTCAATATCATATACCGCGAGAAAACTCTCCCGCTGATCACGGTTGGCACGTACCTGTTGTACCGTTTGCAGGTAATCTTCCTTATAATGCCAGATATCCAGACTTACCTTATCAATATCCGGAATGGTCGTATCCTTTGGAGGCAGGATTGCGGAGGAACCAAAAAATAAACGATTATTATTTTTGCTAAAACTTAAAGTACCATGTTCACTAACGGACATACCCAGTTTCATGCCCGTTGATTTTCTGTTTACCACTAACTGAGCGCTATCCATTCCTTCCCGATAGAACCAGAGCCCATAAAATTGCTGCAGCGCTTTTTCAGAACTGTCCCGTTGTGCTACATAGGCCACTTGTTTGCCATTTTCGGCTACCACAAAGTTCTTGAAGGCGAATCCTCCCCTGCTCAGCGTGTCAGTTTGATTGGAAAAAATATCATGATACAGCACCATGGACATGCCGAGTGAATCTTTGGCTTTTTTGGTCTGATAAACCAATAACCGGTCACCATTTTTATCAAACAGGTATTCAGCTACCTGGCTAAACTTGCGTGTTTCATTTTTAACCACCTGATAGAGCAACAGGTCTGTCCCATCCTTTTCACCGCCTTTTTCCTTTTCCAGGGTGTATGCAATCCAGCCATTAAACACTTCAGGGACTTTGAAACCTGCCACCAATGGTTTTTTCCACACGCTATCATTCCCAAGTACCACAATACCCAATGAATCCTTTGGAAATTCCTCCGGTTTCTTCTTTTTGATCCTCGCTTCCCGGATATCTTTAAACAAGGGCTTGATCTTAAAAATCACATACCGGCTATCGCTGGTAACAGTGGCGTTGTAGCCTCTTGGTATGACAAGCTTATTCCGGGCATCGGAGGACTGAACCACGAGTTCATTATCGCCTTCCTGCACATCGATGGTATAGACGACCCATTTCCCATTGGGACTGATCAGTCGCTCCCCTATACTCTGCCAACCATCATACACGGTATGGTCAAGGGGCTTTTTTTGTGCAAAAAGCGTAACAAGGGGTAACACGAAAAAGAGGGTAAAAAGGGCTTTCTTCATATCAATTAGTTAGGTCGTTTAAAGATAGGATGTTTCAGTATTCCGCCCTATGCCCCCTGGGGCTTATTCCGTAAAATTCGGACCATCTGGAGTACCACGGAAAGTATGATCAGGAAAAGGCCGATAAAGAATCCCTGGTTCAGGTCCTTGTTCTCCCGAAAAAGGATAAAGGCAAGCAGGATCCCATAAACGGGTTCGAGGTTAAAGGAAAGATTGACAGTAAAGGCGGATAGTTTTCGAAGGGCGGCCGTAGTGAGTTGAAAAGCGATCACCGAACAAAACCAGGAAAGGATCAATAACCAGATCCAGTCATTTGTGGTGGGCAGGAATTGGGTTGTAGGAAAAAAATACAGGTAAAGGGGAAGCAGGGCGGAAAGGGAAAGGAACCCGCCACTGAGTTGCCAGGTAAGCAGGGTTTCGGTATTGATACGTGCCGCGAATTGGCGGATAAAGATCATGACAAAAGCCAATAACAAAGCCGAGATCACACCCAGGATGATCCCGGTAGCATAACGCGTATCAAAATGGAAAATGATGAAAATACCCAGCATCACCAATAATCCAAGGAAGAGATCAAATGGATCGATCCTTTTTCGGTAAAGGATCGGTTCAAGAATAGCGGTAAAAAAACCCACAGAAGAAAAACATACCAATGCCACAGATACATTGGCGTATTTGATGGATCCAAAAAAACTCACCCAGTGCAAGGCGGCTAATAATCCTATACCAAACAGTCCTGCTATATCCCGTACCGGTATCTTCCTGATCCTTCCCCGTAAAGAAAACAGTACCCACATGGTCACGGCACTGATCAACAAACGATACCAGACCAGCATCGCCTCATTCAATGTGATGTATTTTCCTATAATCCCCGTAAACCCGGCGAGAAATACTGAAATGTGCAGGTAGAGAAAGGCTTTGCGCATGGGGGGGGGGTGAATCGTGTGACGTGGGAGGGGTGGGCGGGGGTGGAAGTCGGTGAGCGTGAGTGGGGGGGGGTTAAAAAAAAAAAAAAATTATAAATTTTTATATATTTA
>JANRLV010000147.1:0-19180 GCA_033762195.1 Chitinophagaceae bacterium
TGGCGCCGGTCCAGGTGGTGCGGATCGCGCCTTCATCTCCATACGAATTGATGTTGAAATGCGTACCCAATACGGTCACTTCCATGTCATTCACTTTCACGATAAAGGGCTTCTTACCAGATTGTGCCAGCGGTTGCGACGCCACTTCAAAATAGGCTTCACCCGTTATCTCCACCACACGGGTATCTCCCGTAAACCCTACCGGGTAGCGGATCGATGAACCGGCGTTCAACCACACCTTAGTGCCATCGGATAAGGCAAGCGTGTATTGCTGTCCCTTGCGGGTGGTCAATGTATTGTAGAGGGTTTCGGTGGTGGTACCTGCATAGCGCAATTCACCGGCGCTGCCCAGCAGGACGGTATTCCCTTCACGGGCTACCTGTCCGGTGGCATGGGCATCAAGGACAATTTGTTTTCCATCGGCCAGGGTCAACACAGCACCATCCCCGCCGGGCAATACATCATTCTTAAAATAGGGATCCTGTACACGGGCCACCGGAAAATCTGGTTGATCTGTATTTTGACGGAGAAAGAACCAGGAACCGCTTGCGATCATCACCAGGATGGCCGCCGCAGCAACATAACGGGTCCATCTTCTGCGGATAGCAATAACAGGAACCTTGGTGGAAACACGCTGTTGTATGGTGGCCAGCATGCGTTGCTCAAGCTCCTCTTTGCTGGTGGCAAATTCAGGCGCAATTTCGAGCGGACTATTGTCTTCGGTGTTGTACCAGTCTAAATATTCCCTGGCTTCTTCGGGACTGATACGTCCTTCGGCCCATTTTTGGGCAAGTTCCTTATACCTGTTTTCAGAAAGCTCCATACTAATAAGTCAGTCGACGTGAGCTTTTCCGTGAACGGGGATTAAAAAAAATTCAGAAAAGGGAAAAAAGTTGGGTCAGCCCGGTACGCAGGGCTTTTAATGCCCGGCCGATATGGGTTTCGACGGTGTTTTCGGAAACCTGCATGGTCTCGGCGATCTCTTTCTGGCTCAGCCCTTTTTCGCGCAACCGAAAAGCCAACTGGCATTTTTCAGGAAGGGCTTTTACCAAAGCGGCCATCCGTCGGTTGAGTTCTGAGTAAGCGAGCCACTCTTCTGTATTTCGATCGCTTATCTCCAGGCGGGATTGATGAAGGGAATAATACTCCGCATGACGCATACGGGCCTGGTAATTGATGATCCGGTATTTTAAAGCCAGTGACAGGTAATGACTTAATTCACCTGTTACGTTTATTTCCATACGCCGGTTCCAGATATCCGTAAATATATCCTGAACGATATTTTCAGCCTCGGGCAGGTTATTTAGTTTTTTACCGGCTTTATAGAACAGGGATTCCCAATACCGTTGATAGATGACAGTAAAGGCTTGTTCATCACTTGTTCGAAGCAATGCAAGCAATTGTTGATCATCGTATTGAGAATAGGGAGTCATTTAATATAACCTTAACCAGCATCATAAAATTATTAAGGATAAGGGTATCTACTGTGTTACGAATATATTAAATGACCCCAAATTCAACAAAAAGGCTGCTTGCTATTAAGTATGTATACAATACACTTATTCTTTCTTCTTCATCTTTATCTCAATCGCTCCATGCTTGGCTTTATCGCCATATTTAGTAGTGGCGGATTCGCCTTTGAGTATATTGATCGATTCGATATCTGTAGCCTTTACAGATTCTTTGACCCATTTGCTTTCAACAATTTCGCCATTCACAATATAGATTGGAGCCTCTGCTCCATCCATTAGTGTAATCCATTCGCCTTGCTTTTTATCTTCCACCACTCCTTTCTTCGTTGGATAACCCACAACCACCACTTCTTTAACGCCTATTACTCCGTCCTGTTTAACGATGGCTTTTTGCAGCAAAGGTTTCCCTTCCACCACGATAGGATCCGGGCGGGCAGGAGGAGCCGGTGGTGCAGGAGGCAATTCCCCGTATTTGGCTATATATTCTTTTTCATTGGCATTCCATTCGGTAAGGGCAATGGCCTTTAGAATTTTGTTGCTGTTGTTTTTGATGATCACCACACACTCACCCTGATTATCGGCAATGCTCAACAGATAACCCTTGTCATTGATCTTTTTTGTGGCTGGAATTGTATCCGGAAGTGCCGGAGCATTCTTTGGAGCACGGGGAGCAATCCGGTCAGCAGGAGCAGGGGCTGGCAACAGATCGGGTGATGGTGCCGGCGTAGCCGGGCTAATTACATCTGCGGAAGGCGCCACCTGAGCCAACGCCTTTTCACTGCGGAAGGTAATGAGTAACAGGGCTGCCAACGGCAGGGCAACCAGAAATTTGAGTAAATGGACCTTATGGGTCCGGATCTTGTTCATCATGGCTATACGTGTTTTGAGTGAAGAAAAATTAAATCCCGGGGCCATGCGATAAGCATGCTGCCCCATTACTTTGAGTAGCAGGTATTGGTATTGTTTACGATCGACACCACTGTCTGTTACATGCTGATCAGCGATGAACTCCAGATTTTGGCGAATGGCTTTGCGTAATAACCAGGCAAACGGATTATACCAATTCAGGATACAGATCCATTCGGCCCATAACATATCCATCGTATGGTTTTGCCGCACATGGACAAACTCATGGCGTATGATCTCTTTTAATTCCGCTTCATCATGCCGGCCCGGGTTCAGATAGATCGAATTTCCAAAAGAGAAGGGTATGATGGGTTTGTCCACCTGATAAAGTTTTGTGCCTTCACCCTCAATCAGTACAGCCTGTTTTCTTAACCGTTGAAAGGAGATGAGCTGTATCAGAAATCGAAGGGCCAGTACCGCAATACCAAGACCTACCACCCAAAGGAACATAGTTAGTGGTTCTATGCCCTTGTCGGCCACCACCGTGGTGGATGGTATTTTGGTAACCGAAGGAATCCATTCCACCAACGACACCCCCTCCCACTCTTTCTTTTCAAGTACCGGAGCGATATTGATCAGCGGAAGTAAAAAAGCCAGTAGCGAATAGATCAGCAGGTACCATCGGTTCCAGGTATAAAAGGTCATTCGCCGCAATACCCATTGGTAAAAGAGATAAACCGCCCCCAGACTGATCCCGGATTTTAACAGGTATAATATCAGATCGTGCATATACAGGTTCTTGGTTTATGAATTTTTCTCGATCAACCGGACGATCTCCTTCAACTCATCCGCAGATAATTTCTTTTGCTCCACAAAGAAGTTGACCAACTCCTTGTACGAATTTTCGAAATAATCACGCACCACGGTACTCATGAACCGCTTTTTGTACTCCGCTTCGCTCACCGCCGGCTTGTAGATGTAGGCATTGCCGATCAACCGGCTTTGCAAAAACCCCTTTCGCTCGAGATTCTTTACGGTGGAAGCCAGTGTGGTATAAGGTGGCTTCTCCCCTTCTATATTGTCCAGAAAAGCCTTTACATTCCCCTCACCGGTACGCCAAACCGCTAACATGGCCTCTTCTTCCTGTGGTGATAATTTTTCCATTTTCTACGAAGTTTTCGTAAAGCTACGAAATTTTCGTAATCGGCAAAATTTATTTTTTCCGGCTAAAAGCTAACAGGTAAAAGCTAATAGCTATTAGCTGTTAGCTTTTAGCTGTTAGCCCTCCTGACCGAAGTCATCCCCGACTTTCCATAATCTCCTTTACGATTCTTGTTTTCCCTCCTATCTTTGCCCCGCTAAAATTTCTATTCTCAACTATAAATTTTTTTCCATGAAAGTGACTGTTGTAGGTGCGGGAGCCGTAGGTGCCACCTGTGCCGATAATATTGCCCGTAAGGAGTTATGCCATGAACTGGTTTTATTGGATATCAAGGAAGGTGTTGCCGAAGGAAAGGCGCAGGACATGATGCAGACCGCTACCTTGCTCGGATTCGATACCCGGATCACTGGTTCAACGAATGACTATACCAAAACCGCCGGTAGTGATGTGGTGGTGATCACCTCCGGTTTGCCCCGCAAACCAGGTATGACCCGTGAAGAACTGATCGGTGTAAATGCCGGTATCGTTAAAGGGGTTTGCGAAAACATTCTGAAACATTCTCCCAATGCGATCATTATTGTGATCAGCAACCCCATGGATACCATGACCTATCTGGCCCTGCAGTCAACCGGTCTCCCCAAAAACCGGATCATTGGCATGGGTGGTACACTCGACAGCAGCCGTTTCAAATATCAACTGAGTCAGCACCTGGGTTGCAGTCCTGCCGACCTGAATGCCGTGGTAGTAGGTGGCCACGGGGATACAACCATGATCCCGCTGATCCGCCTCGCCACATGGAATAGTGTACCGGTTACCAAATTCCTGTCCAAAGAACAACAGGACAAGATCGTCGCCGATACCATGGTGGGTGGAGCTACCCTTACCAAACTGATTGGCACTTCGGCCTGGTATGCACCGGGAGCAGCCGGAGCGGCACTGGTAGAATCCATCCTCCGCGATGAGAAAAAATTATTTACCTGCTGCGTTAGCCTTGACGGAGAATATGGACAAAAAGATATCTGTCTGGGTGTACCTGTTACCATTGGACGCAATGGCTGGGAAAAAATCGTTGACTTTGGTCTGAACGAAGAAGAACAAGCCGCTTTCAATAAGAGTGCCGAGGCCGTGCGGAGTATGAATGAAGTGCTGAAGACCTTGTAATTTTTACAATAGAGAGAGCTAATAGCTATTAGCACTTAGCTTTTAGCTATTAGCTCTTTTATTTTTTACACTAGAAATAGCAAACCCCTACCGTAAGGTCTAAAACCTAAAAGCTAAGAGCTAATAGCTACAAGCCGCCAGCCCATGCACTACGTCACAGTCGAAAACCTCTCCAAATCATACGGTATTCAACCTCTTTTCCAGGGGGTGACCTTTCATATCGAGGAAGGAGATAAGATCGCGCTGGTGGCCAAAAATGGTTTTGGGAAATCAACCCTGTTGAAAATTCTGGCAGGTAAGGAAACAGCAGATGAAGGCACGTTATGGGTCAACAAGGAAGTGACGGTTGCCTTTTTTGAACAGGAACCCTCTTTTATCGAATCCAAATCCATACTGGAGAATATCTTTCACCATGAACATCCGGTGATACGGGCCATTGCTAATTATGAGGCCGCCTGTGACCGCGACGACCCCATTGCCGTAGGAGAAGCCATCGTTCGTATGGATGAACTGGGGGCCTGGGATTTTGACGCCCGCGTTAAACAGATCCTTGGTAAGCTGAATATCCATCACCTCGAACAAACGGTAAACACCCTGAGCGGGGGTCAGCGTAAACGTGTGGCCCTGGCGCGTACGCTTATTGATATTGGTTTTGAACCCAAACATGTCCTGCTGATCATGGACGAACCGACCAACCACCTGGATGTTTCCATGGTGGAATGGCTGGAGAACTATCTCAACCAGGAAAGTGTGACCCTTTTGCTGGTTACCCACGACCGTTACTTTCTGGATGCTGTTTGCGAAGAGGTATGGGACCTTGACCGCACGGGGCTGCATGTGTACAAAGGTGATTATGAAAATTACCTGGAAAAAAAGGCCGCCCGACAGGAAAGTGATGCCGCCACCATTGACAAGGCCCGGAATACCTACCGCAAGGAGTTGGAGTGGATGCGCAAACAACCCCGCGCCCGGACCACCAAATCAAAAAGCCGTCAGGATAATTTTTATAAGATCGAGTCGGTAGCCAAGCAGAAAATGGAAGAACAGCAGCTCGACCTGCAAATGAAAATGAACCGGCTCGGGGGTAAGGTATTGGAATTAAAAAAGGTCAATAAACAATATGGGCCACAGATCATCTTAAAAGGTTTTGATTACACCTTTAAAAAAGGAGAACGGATCGGCGTCGTGGGAAAGAATGGCGTGGGAAAATCCACTTTTATCAATATGCTCCTGGGTCTTGAAGCGGCCGATAGTGGTAAGATCAATGTAGGTGACACGGTGGTGTTTGGCCATTATTCCCAGCAAGGACTCGATACGAAAGACGATGTCCGCGTGATCGAATTTGTAAAAAACATTGCGGAGAATTTTCCGTTGGCCAATGGGGGTACCCTGAGTGCGGCCCAGTTTCTTCAACTGTTCTTATTTGAACCCGACAAACAATACACCTTTATAAAAAGCCTGAGCGGCGGGGAGAAAAGAAGGCTACATCTGCTCTCTATCCTTTTCCGAAACCCCAATTTTCTGGTTTTGGATGAACCGACTAACGACCTCGATCTTCCTACTTTAAGTGTATTGGAGAATTTCCTGGCTGATTATCCCGGTTGTTTATTGATCGTATCGCACGACCGGTATTTTATGGACCGTTTGGTGGACCATCTTTTTGTTTTTGAAGGAGATGGTGTGGTTCGCGATTTCCCCGGTAACTATTCGCAGTATAGGTTGGCGGAAAAAGAACAAGAGAACAAACCCGTTGAAAATATCCCCGTATCCAAAGAAACCAAATCGGAGGCTTCATCCACTCCGAACAACACTGACTCATCCAAAAAACAACGCAAAGGGTTCAAGGAAAAAAGAGAATTTGAATCATTGACGAAAGAAATTGCCGCACTGGGTGCTGAAAAAGAAACCATCACCCAACAACTCAATGACGGAAACCTGCCATTTGACCAATTGAGCAAGCTATCGGCCCGTATAGGCGAAATTGCCCTTTTGCTTGACGAAAAGGAACTCAGGTGGCTGGAATTGAGCGAGTTAGAAGATTGATTGGGAGTTGTCAAAAATTCTGCTACTTTTGTGTCACGATCCAACCCTCTCTGTAAACTACCAACGACTTATTGATCCCCACTTACACTGATTTGATCCGGTACTACCTCTGAAAGCCGAGTAATCCGTTTATTTAACTCAAAATCTTTAGTGTATGAAAAAGATCAACTCCGCTTTGCAGAATCCTAATGTACAGGGTGGACTTATCTTAACTCTGTTATTCGTAGGGGTTGTGGTCGCTTTCGTGCTGTCAATCGGCAAGTAAGACCCACTAACTATCAAGCTTTTTACAATAACCTGCTACCAGGACAGGCTCTGTTTTCCCAAACGGAGCCTTTTTTTATTTAATAAAGGAGAGCACCTGCTGAGTCAGCAGCGGAATGGAGATCTGGTTCATGCATTTAAAGTGGCCTTTCGGACATTTATCATATCCAATCTTGCTACAGGGCCGGCACCATAGCCCTTTGATTTCTACCTGTGCATTATTCACCTGGCTATTTCCATAATAGGGATACATGCCAAAGGCGGGTACTGTATTTCCCCAAAGTGAAATGATGGGTCGCTTATAGGCTGCAGCAATATGCATCAACCCTGTATCGTGTGTTACAATTAGCTTGGCCCGACGAACCAGGTCGGCACTTTCATTCAGGCTGAATTTACCACAGGCATTGTATATCTTGATGGGATCTACGGTTGCAATTGCCCGTCCTGCCTCCGCATCTTCTTTTCCGCCTAACAGGATAATGGGATGGGGAATGGATCCCGCTAATTCCTTCCATTTATCCACGGGCATTTTTTTGGTACCATGTGCCGCGCCAAGTACAAAACCCAGGTAACCGGCATGGTGGGAAACCGGGATATCTTCATTTACGATATGTTCTTCATCGGGTATAAAATAGTCAAGCCCTCTCCCATCGTTCACCACATTCCATTCCTTTAACGTTTCCATATACCGGTCAACGATATGGATTGCCGGCATCCGGTTCCATTTCAAATTAACATACATGAACTTTTGGATATTCAGCTTATTAAACGCCACAGATCTTACCCCCAGTTCTTTCTTTACCCTCAGGGTACGCAGGTTGTGGTGAAGATCGATCACGGCGTCATACTTCTCTTCTTTCAGCTCATGGATCATCAATTCCCAGCTATGGGCCAATACATGTATTTTATCCAGATAGGGATTGGCCTTCAGGATCGGCAGGAAAGCTTCCTTGGTCAGGAAATGCACTTCAGCCTCGGGCACTTGTTGTTTCAATGCACGAACGACCGGCGTGGTCAATACAATATCGCCGATGGAGGAAAAACGTATGATGAGAAATTTGGGCACTGTTTATTGGGTGAGCTAAGGTAACATTTCCTCGGCTTCTACATAGTTGAGATCCTTGTGAAATGTTTCTTCGGTAAACCAGGCTGCTACAAGGGTAATCGTCATTACCAGTACCCCGGTGATGATCCCACTTTGAATGATATCCCATCCCCAGCTTTTCTGGAATACATTCAGGAAAAGTAGATTGATCAACGGAAGTGCCCCTCTGACCATATTGGGAATGGTGGTAGCCGCTGTGGCACGCAGGTTGGTGCCAAATTGTTCAGCCCCCATCGTAACAAAGATGGCCCAGAACCCGGTGCTGAAACCCAGGGCGGCACAGGCCAGGTACATGGTGGTATCATTTTTTATAAACCCGCTAAAGAAAAAGATACCGGACAGAATGGTAAACCCATAGAAAAGGTAAAGGGCCTTCTTGCGGCTTTTAAAATACTGGCTGACCAGACCGATCAGGATATCGCCCACGGCAATCGCCGCATAGGCAAACATGATGGATTTTCCGGATTGTATGGCATTTCCTTCATAAAAAACCCCTGCAAACCGGTTGCTGTAATTGACAAGGATACCGATGACATACCAGGTGGGCAGGCCGATCAGGATCGCGAGGATATATTTTTTAAACCGTTTAGCATCGTTAAAGAACATCAGGATATTGCCCCGGGAAACGGCTTGTTCTTTTACCTGTTTAAACATACCACTCTCAGCCACGCTGATCCGTAACAGAAGCAGCATGATCCCCAATCCTCCCCCGATCTTATAACAAAGCCTCCAATCATAACCGGTGAATTCAAATGTATAATAGGCAAATACGGCCCCGAATAATCCGATACCAGCTACCAGTGAGGTACCAACCCCTCGTTTATTTTTTGGTAATAATTCACTTACCAGCGTAATCCCTGCACCCAGCTCACCCGCCAGACCGATACCGGCTGCAAAACGCGCATAGGCATACTGGTCAGTATTCACGACAAAACCGGTGATGAAGTTGGCGACAGAATAAAGAATGATGGAACCAAATAGCACCGAAAGCCTGCCTCGCTTATCTCCCATGATGCCCCATAGGATCCCGCCAATGAGCAGGCCTACCATTTGCCAGTTCAGTATTTTGGTGCTGGCGGCGAGTACAGCCTTTCCATCGGACAAATTCACGCCCAGTCCCTGCAGACTTGGTTCCCGTACAATGGTAAAAAGAAGGAGATCGTAAATATCTACAAAATACCCAAGGGCCGCCACTAAGACGGCCAGGTTGAAAACGGAAGTCTTCTGGTTATTATCCATGCAGGCAAGCTGATTTTCGTTAGACCTTGGTCGGAGGCTCTTTGGGTGCCTTTGCCTTGGATGTGATCAGTTTAATGATCACAGGGGCCGTGGTCACCACAACGATCCCGATGACAATGATCTCCAGGTGTTCTTTTAAGTCAAAGCCAAATTGTTCCTTGACCCATTTCTGAAGAAAGTAGCCCGAGAAGATCATACTGAATACCCAGGCAATGGACCCAACGATATTAAAGAACATGAATTTGGCCTTGTTCATATCCACGATACCGGCGACGATAGGGGCGAACGTACGAATGAAGGGTAAAAAGCGCGCGCCGATCACGGCCAGCCCACCATGTTTTTCATAAAAATCATGGGCTTCGTGGAGGTATTTCTTTTTGAAAAAGAACCGGTCACGCCAATGGTACATGGCGGGGCCAACCTTTCTTCCGGTCCAGTAACCAACAATATTTCCGAGGATGCCACAAACGGATATGAGGGCCACAAGCACCAACAGGTCGAGCCATTGGTTTTGCACATTACCCAAACCCACGAGTTTTAAAAATTGATGAGCCAGACCCGGTTCACCATTATCGAATTTATGGGCAAACATACCAGCCACAAACAGCAGGGAATCACCGGGGAGGAAGAATCCTACAAAGAGTCCTGTTTCAGCAAATACAATAAACAACAAGAGCCAAAGCCCTCCATTTTCGATATAAAATTGGGGTTGTAAAAGCTGGGTCCAATGAAACGCGTCAAGAAGGAACATATTGGTCGGATTCGTTTATGATGTAAATATATCAGGGATTCTCCAATTCTCCTTCCCATTTGCTCACTACGCTGGTAGCAAGTGCGTTTCCAACAACATTAGTTGCTGTGCGGAACATATCGCAGAAATGGTCGATCGGGAGAATCAGGGCGATCCCTTCGGGAGGAATTCCAAACATGGCACAGGTAGCAATGATCACCACCAGCGAAGCCCTCGGCACACCGGCCACGCCTTTGCTGGTTAACATCAGCACCAACAACATCGTGAGCTGGGTGCCAATATCCAGATGGATACCATAGGCCTGGGCAATGGTAATACTGGCAAAGGTCATATACATCATACTGCCATCCAGGTTAAAGCTATAACCTAATGGTAATACAAAGGAGACGATCTTGTCTTTGCAACCAAAACGCTCCAGTTCTTCGGTCAATTTTGGAAAAACGGCCTCCGAACTGGTAGTGCTGAACGCGATCAGCATGGGTTGGGAAATACGTTTGATCAGGGTAGGCAGTCTTTTTCCAAGGATCAGAAAACCTACTGTCAGCAGAACGGCCCATAAGATCAGGATACCTCCCAGGAAATAGAAAAAATATTGCGCGTAAAAGTTGAATACCTGCAGACCCTTAGTGGCAATGACAGCAGCAATGGCACCAAACACACCCAGGGGGGCAAAATTCATGACATAGCCTACCATTTTCAGGATAACATGCGAGGTAACTTCCAGAAAATGCACGAGTGGCTTGGCGAAATCACCCAGGGCGGTAACCGCCACCCCAAAGAAAAGACTGAACACGACCAGTTGCAGGATCTCATTGGTGGCCATGGCCTCGATTACACTTTTGGGGAATACGTGTTCAATGAACTTCTGCAGGGAAAAATCCTGGGTCTTTCCCACCAGTTCCCGGGCACCGGAAGTATCCGCATTGCTCAGGTCGATGGCCGTACCCGGATGGGTTAAATTGACCAGTACCAATCCGATGAGTAAGCTTACCAGAGAGGCTGTAATAAACCAGAGCATGGCTTTTCCCCCTACCCGGCCTACGGCTTTAAGATCGCCCAGTTTGGCAATACCCACCACCAGGGTGGTAAACACCAGCGGGGCAATGATCATCTGCACCAACCGAAGGAAGATGGTCGTGAGTAGCTTGATGTTTTTGGAAAATGACTCGATCGTTTCCGCCGAGCTGTTCTGATGAACAATATAACCGACCCCTACCCCCAGTACCATGGCAAGCAGGATAAAGATCGTAAGCCTGTTGGATTTGGTCATAGCTTCAAAACTAACTGTTTATAAAATACTTTGGAAGGCTTTTGCCAGAAATCTGTATTTTCCCAAAAGTTTTACAGAAACTTAATTTAATACAGGTTATGGCCGAACACGCATCATCCTTTAAACAATCCCTGGGACTGACCGATGCCACGATGATCGTGGCGGGGTCCATGATCGGGTCGGGTATCTTTATCGTCAGTACGGATATCACCCGGTATGTGGGAAGCGCAGGCTGGCTGGTAGCTGTTTGGCTGATCACCGGGTTCATGACCATTACGGCCGCCGTAAGTTATGGCGAATTGAGCGGGATGTACCCCAAGGCCGGTGGACAATATGTATATTTAAAAGAAGCCTATAACCCGCTGGCGGGTTTCCTGTATGGCTGGAGCTTTTTTGCGGTTATCCAAACCGCTACCATTGCGGCGGTAGGCGTGGCTTTTGCCCGTTATTCTGCCTACCTGATTCCAGGGCTTGGAGAGAATAATATTCTCTGGGGTATTGAAAAGGGACTTGACAGTGCCGGGGTCATGCAATACAGTTTTAAGATCAGTGCCGCGCAGGTATTGGCCATTGCGCTGATCATCTTTCTTACCTATACCAATTCAAAAGGGATCAAAGGAGGGAAGATCATTCAGAATACGTTTACCACTACCAAACTGATCTCGCTGTTTGGATTGATCGCCCTGGGTTTCATTTTTGCCAAAGAAAATTTTTGGTCACAAAACTGGGAGACCGGTTTTCAAGCCACTCAACTGGAGCGCAATGATGCGGGTGGTTTCGTGATCGGAGGCAGTTGGGGTACCATTAGCGGAACGGCCCTGATCGGCGCCATAGCCGCGGCCATGGTGGGGTCGATCTTTAGCAGTGATGCCTGGAATAATGTGACGTTCATAGCCGGAGAAATAAAGAACCCCAAAAAGAACATCGGGTTAAGCCTTTTTCTGGGCACCCTGATCGTAACGGTCATCTACGTATTGGCCAATTTGATGTATTTATATGTACTCCCGCTTAACGGCCCCGACAGCATTGCCTATCCCGAAGGGGAGCGGGTGGCGGTGGCGGCCTCCAATGCCATTTTCGGGCCTGCTGGTTCAGCCATCATCGCGGTGATGATCATGATCTCCACCTTTGGTTGTAACAATGGATTGGTACTGGCCGGTTCGCGGGTTTATTATACCATGGCCAACGATGGACTTTTCTTTAAAAAGACCGGAGAGCTCAATAAACATGCGGTCCCCGAATGGGCTATGTGGGCCCAGTGTATCGTGGCCAGTGTACTCTGCCTGAGCGGGGGTTACAATGACCTGCTGGATATGATCTCCTTTGTGGTGGTATTGTTTTATGCACTGACCATTGCCGGGATCTTTATCCTCCGGAAAAAGAGACCGGATATCGAACGGCCCTATAAGGCATTTGGTTACCCTGTTTTACCTGCCATTTATATCATTATGGCCCTGACCTTCTGTATTTTCCTGGTGCTGATGAAACCCGATTTTGCCTTGAAGGGACTGGGTATTGTCCTGCTGGGTATACCCTTGTATTACCTGGCAGTATCCCGTAAAAAAAACCACCAAAATTAGGCCTGGATGCCTATCTTCACGAACCTAAAAATAAATAAACAACGATGAGTTTATTCCGCACAAAACCGCTCGACCAACTGCTGGCTCAGGCAGCTGACAATGAAAAAGGCCTGAAAAGGACCCTCGGTGCCGGTAACCTGGTTGCCCTTGGGATCGGAGCCATTATTGGCGCCGGATTGTTTGTTCGTACCGCTGCCGCTTCTGCCGAAGCCGCCGGACCTGCCGTTACCCTTTCATTTGTAGTGGCAGCGATAGGTTGTGCCTTTGCCGGACTCTGCTATGCGGAATTTGCCGCTATGATCCCCATTGCGGGAAGTGCCTATGCTTACTCTTATGTAACCATGGGAGAATTGATTGCCTGGATCATTGGTTGGGCCCTGATCATGGAATATGCCCTGGGTGCCGCCACCGTTTCCATTGCCTGGAGTGAATACCTGAATAATCTGCTTGGGGGGAGTATACCGTACGAATGGAGCCACTCCCCTTTTGAATCCCTGCACAAAGTGAGCGGGGATGCTGTTGCACAGCTAACCACCGCCATGCCTGATCTCGCGAAGGGGGTGAAAAATGGAGTCCTTGTGTTAACGGATACACAGTTTGCCGCCCTACCGGCAAGTCTTTCCGGACTGGTGACCACGTCACATGGTATCATGAATGCACCGGCGCTGATCATCCTGTTGTTGCTGACCTTGTTGCTGATCAAAGGAACCCAGGAAAGCGCAATGGTCAATACCATCATTGTATTTATCAAAGTCGCGATCGTTATCCTCTTTATCTTCCTCGGTTGGAAATTCATCAACCCCGATAACCATACCCCCTATATGATTCCTCAGGGAGTGGCCGGACATGAAGGTGTCTTTAAGCATGGCTGGGGAGGTGTACTGGGTGGAGCGGCCATTGTGTTCTTTGCCTTTATTGGCTTTGATGCAGTGTCAACCGCCGCACAGGAAGCCAAGAACCCCAAGCGCGATATGCCGATCGGTATCCTGGGTTCGCTGGTGGTTTGTACTATTCTTTATATCCTTTTCGGTCACGTACTGACCGGTGTAGCCAACTATACTGAATTTAAAGCGGCTGGTAAGGAGGCTTCCGTAGCCTATGCCATTACAACCTATATGACAGGTTATGGCTGGCTGGCCACCGCGGTGACGATAGCCATCCTGGCCGGTTTCTCCTCTGTTATTCTCGTGATGTTGATGGGCCAAAGCCGTATCTTCTATACCATGAGCAATGACGGATTGATCCCCAAAGCCTTTGGAGAATTGCACCCCAAATTCAAAACCCCTTATAAGGCCAACTGGATCCTGTTCATTTTTGTTGGTTTATTCGCGGCCTTTGTACCTGGTTCTGTAGCCGGTGACCTGACCTCCTTTGGTACCCTCTTTGCCTTTGTACTGGTGAGTGCCGGAGTTTGGATCATGCGTAAAAAAGCCCCAAATATTGAACGTCCTTTCCGTACCCCTGCTGTGCCCATCGTGTCCACACTGGGTGTACTGGTCTGTTCGTTCATGATCATTGCCCTCGACCAGCAAACACTGACGGTAGCGTTTATCTGGATGCTGCTCGGTCTGGTGATCTATTTCCTGTACAGTAAAAAACGCAGCAAACTTTTAATACCCCCGTCCGATATGCTGCCAAAGGCGTCGGATTTTGAGGCGAAGCCGTAGGAGGGAGGGATGTGAGTTTCGTGAGACGTGAGACGTGAATGGTGAATAGTGAATAGTGAATAGTGAATGGTGAGTGATTTATAGTATAATAAAGAATAATAGAAAAAGGCCTCAAATGAGGCCTTTTTCTATTATCAGAAATCAATTCATTCACTTTTCACCATTCACTATTCACTATTCACCATTCACTATTCACTATTCACCATTCACCTCTCACGTCTCACGTCTCACGCCTCACGACTGACGTCTCACGCCTCACGCCTCACGTCTCACGAAACTCCCGCCTCACGCCCACCCCTCACATCTCACGTTTTTCCCGTAAATTCGCCCCCTCAAATCACAACCATGGGACGGATTTTTGAAGTACGTAAGGCCACGATGTTTGCCCGCTGGGACCGGATGGCCAAGCAGTTTACCCGTATTGGTAAAGAGATCGCTATTGCCGTAAAATCAGGTGGGTCTGACCCCAATGTGAACCCGGCGCTGCGCCGGTGTATGCAGAACGCCAAGAGCGTGAACATGCCCAAGGACCGGGTGGAAGCCGCTATCAAGCGGGCCCTGGGTAAGGAGATGGATAACTTTGATGAGATCCTCTATGAAGGCTATGGCCCTCATGGGGTAGCCATTCTGGTGGAGACGGCTACTGATAACCATGTACGTACTGTTGCGAATGTAAAATCCCTTTTCAATAAAGGAGGTGGCACCCTGGGAAACAGTGGCAGCGTAAGTTTTCAATTCAAAAAAATGGGGGTTTTCAGATTAAAACCCGAAGGACTGAATACAGATGACCTGGAACTGGAGCTGATCGATTTTGGATTGGAAGAACTGGGTGAAGCCACAGGCGAAAACGGAGAAGACATACTCGTGGTCCGCTCCGCCTTCACCGATTTTGGGAATATGCAAAAGGCCCTGGAAGAAAAAGGAATCACCCCCATCAGCGCGGAACTGGAATGGATCCCTTCTACTACCGTTCCCTTATCAGATGAACAAGCCGAGGATGTGAGCAAACTGATCGAAAAACTCGAACAGGATGATGATGTCCAGAAGGTGTTTCATAATATGGGCTGATACCGAACGACCTTAGAACTCTTTCACCAGATAACCGCTCAGATAACCGGAAAAGGATTTCCCTTTTATATCCTCCGACCGTAATTGACGGGCAACCCCTTTAAAGTCGACCGACCCAATTAACGTGACGGTTGTTCCTGCCGGGACATATACTTCCACGCTTACCAATTTTCCAAAAAAGAAATTATCATTTGACCAGGAAGTGGTATTAGAGCTGACCATCGGATACTGCTCATAGATCACTTCATAGGTTGTACCGGCCTTGAGGTTGACATTTACCCAGGGGAAAATCTGGGTAAAGGATTTGAATTGCAGTTGGGATTGGAAAAAAATATCAAAATGATAGATCCCGCCTTTTTTTAGTGTTACCCCTGTTTTTTGAACCTGTATATTCTGCTGGTCATGGTTATACCTTACCCGCGTAATAAACTCAACCGTACTGGAGGTGCTTAAAAAATCACCGGGGGTATTGAAATTGGCGGAGAAAGCGGTCAACGCCCGGATAGTACCCGTAGCCTGAACGGTGGCGGGGGGTCTGTACACTTCAGTGATCTGGTTTGCGGGGTTATCGCCTTGAACAGTTATTTCCTTGTCCATGGTATTGTTGGTCTCGTTGCCTTCATCGACCATGCGCCGCGGGTCAAGCAACAATTGAACCGGAGATCTTCCCGGCGAAACATGCTTTTGCTGATCGGTGAATACCACTTCAATCATGGTATCCTTTCTGGCAGAGATACCAGGTATGCCAACCGGAGGTAACCCGTACCAACCCGCCGGACTGGCGCCGGCTTGTTTATAAATACGCATTTCAATCAGGGAATTTGCAGAGGTGACCGCACCTGCATTGCCGATCTTGGACAGCACCCTTACCCGATTTAAATTCCTCGCCGAGTCAAAGAAAGGCTCAATGGAAATGATCTCCCTTACCACCAGGTCTGGTTTGGCCTGGGCCCTGGTTTCACTGGCAAAAAAGGTCAGAAGGATCAACAAAGCAAAAAATGATATGCGTTTCATGATGCGTATTTTATCAACAAATATGTTCAAAACCCTATCCCCTCACAACTACATAACCATGTAGGAAGGTGTTTTTGTACTAAAGGACCAACTATTTTCGGATTAAAACTCCCGAACCAGGTACCCACTTATATAACCAATTACTGTACAGGAAAATATTGATTCCGGAGATAAAGTGGCGCCTGCGTTGGGACGTACAAAACTGGCACCAACCTCAATGGTGGTTGGACCAGGCAAATAGATTTCAAGAGAGGACATTTTTCCCACTGCAAAATTCCTGTTGTAAGGTGATGCCGGATCAAAAGAAACAGGATTCATTTGTTCGTTCATCATTACATAGGATAACAGGTTTTGGTTAACCCTATGATCGGTATTGAGTGTTGCACGAATAAACGGAGGGGCGCTGGATGGTGCCAGTAAACTCAGGTAGGTATCCATGAAAATATCAAAGTGATAGATACCACCCTTTTTTATCTGGATAAAAGTACTTCCAATAGAAATATATTGAGGATCCAGGTTATAAATAGTTCCGTTCCGGAACTCCATATCCCCACTTAGACTTTTTTGATCACCTCCTTTTTGAAACTTAGTTGAAAACGCAGTCATGGACCGAATGTTGGCCGTTGCCTGAATCGTATTGGGAACGCGGCTAATTGCGGCCACTGAAGGCCCCTGGTTACCTTGCGCTGTTAACTCTTTAGCCAGGGTGTTATTTGTTTCATTGGCTTCATCGACCATTCGTCGCGGATCGAGTAATAATTGAATGGGATACCGGCCCGGTTTTGCATAGTTATTCGGGTCGTTGAATATGAACTCCATCAATGTATCTCTTCGGGCGGAGATTCCAGGGATAGGAACTGGAGCCAGGCCAAACCACCCCGCGGGATTAGCCCCGGCTTGTTGATAGACCCGCATTTCAATCATTGAATTGCCCGCAGGAGCAGCCCCGGCATTGCCAATCTTAGCCAGCACCTTTACACGATTCATACTTCTGGAAGAGTCAAAAGATAATTCAAAAGCAATGATCTCTCTTACCACCAGGTCTGGTTTGGCCTGTGCCCTGGTTTCACCGGCAAAAAAGGTCAAGGAGAAAAACAAGAATAAATAAGATAGGCATTTCATATATCCAGTTTTATTCACAAATATGATCCATCCAATCTCCCCTATCAACTACATAACCATGTAGGAAAGCAGGGTATGAATGGCCAAAAGAAAAAGGCTGCACTGAGGCAGCCTTTATATGAAAGAGGACGGAAATGGTTACATTTTTTCCAGTGTAATGGACATGGGTTTTAACTGCAACTTAGTAATCTCAAACTGGCAGCCCCGGAAATTGGGATCCGGATTAAAATCAGCGCCGGAAAAATGGGTGCCGATCTGAATATCCTGGATGATCCGTTCATCAAATTCAAAACCGAGGGTATTGGCGCTCAGACTGAAATAGTAGCCTTTACATGTCCCTACACGCAAGCTGGTACCGGGCCGGGTCGGGTCTGCATTAAAAGAGAAATAAGCAGCATGTTCTCCGGTCACATTTTTGATCCGATGACCCGCGGGAGCCCGGTAAACGATCTTCTCCCACCGCCCCTCAAACAGGGATCGTTGCTCCCCTGCTCTTTCTGCTTCATCTTCCTCCCCGCTCAGGGTAATGATCAATTTAACGACACTATCTCCTGCCCGGCGGTTGTATTGATAATTCATGTTCACCGTCACATACACTTTCTTATTATTGAAATTATCATCCCCTCTGACCTTGGTCTTGGGTGCCAGGTGCTCAATGACCGTTGGTGTATACGCCACCGTAAACGGACCCGTGACCACGGCATTGGGCACCTGATTCTCCGGAAGCTTAGGCTTGGTAGGTGACACCTTTGTCTTGAGCTTGGGCTTTTGCGCCTCCACCATGGATGCCATACCCAACAACAGGGTAAATAATATCATTTTCTGGTACATAGAAAGAATGTTGATTGATTTCTAACGTGATTCAGTTACCGAGAAGAGGGCATAAAAACAATGCACCCTGTCTGTATTCGAACAAAAACGTCCTGCTTTAAACGTGCCATACTTGTATTTACCCCTTGAATCGGTTGCGATGGCCTCGCGGCTGGCAAAAATCTCATTGAGGGATTTCTCCACAACCTCTACGCGACGCATGCCATGTTCACCCAGGGCCGCTAAATCATTGTCTTTGTGCCGGGTATTGATCTCAATAAAGAACCGGAACATGATCCGCCCTTCATTGACCAGGATCGGGTTCAGGTTTATGTTGCGGCTGCCATTAGGTATGTTCATGATCTCATCCCGAATGGTATTGCCGGCCCGTATATCGGCATAGTTGATCACGGTACGGTTGGGTTGTCCGGCATTGTGTTCCCAAAGCGTGCCTGTCCATATTTTATTCAGGGGTACGCGGTCCCGGTTGGTCTCCCATATCTCCACCGATATCTTTCCCCAGGCATAGCTGCAATCGCCGCCGTGTACATCTTCGATGGCGACATTATGAAGCTGGAGATTGATGCCCCTGGCCGGTGTACATTG
>JANRLV010000148.1:0-12774 GCA_033762195.1 Chitinophagaceae bacterium
CAGATCCATCAGCGGATTATCCTGGTTAGGGGTAGAGCTTACAACTAGTTTTTTCTCCGGTGTCCATACCAACCATGCCCAGCCTGAGCCAAAGCGGTTTTTTCCGGCATCGCCGAATTTTTGTTGAAAGGTTTCAAAGGAGCCAAGGTCTTTTGTAATCTGCGTTGCCAATTGGCCCGAAGGGGCATTGCTCATCATAGGAGCGCGAAGGGAGCGCCAGAAAAGTTCATGATTGAAATGTCCGCCACCGTTGTTCCGCATCTTGGTGGAGTGTTTGGAAATACCCGTTAATAATTGCACCAGAGAGGTCTTACTAATGTCTACTTTTTCGTCTTTGGCTGCATCGGCCAGGTTCTTGGCATAGGCTGCCGCATGTTTGGTATAATGAATCTCCATCGTCATAGCATCCACGGCAGGCTCAATGGCATTAAAGGCATAGCCCAGGGGTTTTTGTGTAAAATCGATCTCTTCACCGCTAAGGGTCAATACTCTTGAAGTTGAGCCCGCTAAGGAGGAAAGCGAAGAGAGTCCCAGGGCCGCACCGATTCCGGCCTTACCGGTATCTTTCAGGAATTTTCTTCTGGAGGGGTCATTGTAATTTTTCATGATATCAGTGGGGTTCTTTTCCTAAAGGTCGCATCTTTAGCCGGTCATCGGGTAATTCGGAGGTCATTATTTTTTTTAACAAACAGCTAAAGTTTGAATAAACCGATATTTGCGTCTCAAAATTCTTGCTAATGCGTATAGCGATCAATGGAATGGGACGAATCGGGCGTTTGCTTTTCCGTCGTCTGGTGGGAGAGAAAGATATTACCCTGGTAGCCATCAATGATATCATGGATTCATCCAACCTGGCCTATTTGCTCAAATATGATTCCCTCTATGGTACCTGGCCAGAGGAAATCCGGTATGAAGAGGGATCGGTACATACTTGTGGTCAGGAAGTAAAGGTCTTTCGTCAAACGGACCCTTTGTTGCTTGATTGGGCTGGTATGGAGGTCGATATCGTGTTGGAATGTTCGGGTCGTTTTTCAGATCTTTCCGGAGCGCAAAAGCATATAAAAGCAGGAGCCCAACGGGTCTTATTGAGTACCACTGGTTCATCGGATATACCCTTGTTGATCTTTGGCCATAATCATAAAGAAGATAGTCGTTTGCAACCGATCATTTCACCCGGAGGGTGTATGACCAATTGTTCCACCCATATTTTATACCTGTTGAATTCAATCGGTATCGAATCGGTGCAGATGAATATCCTCCATTCCTACACTTCAAGACAGGAGTTGGTGGATACTGCCCATCCGCAATTCCGGCGCGGAAGAGCAGCGGCCGAATCCATCATTCCGGTAGAGATCGATCTGGCCCATTCGCTGGAAAGGTTATTGCCGTTGAAGGACAAGATCGCTGCTGTATCTGTTAGGGTGCCAGTCACCAATGGGGCCATGGCGGATATTACCGTGCAAATGAAAGAGGAGGTTACAAAAGCACAGATCAACCACCTTCTTCGCCGGGCTGCGGAAGGAGAATACAAAGGGATCATTCAATATACGGAGGACCCGTTGGTATCAGCCGATATAAAAGGAAATACCCATTCCTGTATCATTGATGGTTCACTCACTTCGGTTATTGGCAAACAGGTAAAGATCATTGCCTGGTTTGATAATGAGTATGGGTTTACAAGTCGTATGATTGATTGGGTGAGGTATCTGTCATCCAACAACCAACATCAGTGACATTTAAAATAATCAAACGCTTCCTTACACTCCTGGCACTGATAAAGAGCTTTGCAGGCGGTTGAACCAAATTCACTCAGGCGTTTTGTATGCCATGATCCGCAACGGGGACAGGGAACGGCCTCTTCGGCAGCAAACAAGGCCGGCTGACAGCTTTGGGCTTTTGATAAAGGCGGGGCAATGCCATATCCACGCAATTTTTCTTTTCCTTCTTCACTCATCCAATCGGTGGTCCAGGCCGGAGAGAGTTGCTGTTCAATTTTTATTTTGGCAAAACCGAGATCGGATAAGGCCACCCGGATACCGGTAGCAATAGCATCCATGGCCGGGCAACCCGAATAAGTTGGGGTGATCAATACGGTAAGCACCGCATTTTCCCAATACACCTCACGCACAATACCCATATCCAAAATACTCAGTACAGGTATTTCCGGATCGGTGACCGTTTCCAAACGGTCATAGATGGTTTTTTTATCGGTATCGTTGAGGGCAGTACGCATTACCATTGCGAATTGGGATAGGCCCGCTGCATATACTGAAGCTCGGAAAGTATATAGCCCATATGTTCGGTATGTCGGCCATATTTACCCCCTGTATGCATAAAGGCGGGTGCGGGATAAGTAAGAGAGGCTTCCTCCAACACATTTCGAACGGTTGATTGCCATTCCTGTTTTAATGCATCAGGATGTAAAAAGCCAAGGGCTAATTCGTAATCGGCCGGCTCCAGCAATTCGCCAGTATAGGACCACAGGTTTTCCAACGCTTGCACCATGCGGGAGTGACTTTCTTCCGTACCATCTCCCAATCGGATCACCCATTCACTGCTCCAGCGTAAGTGGTAGCGGATTTCTTTAATTGATTTTTCCGCAATGGCGGAAAGATCCTTATCCGTACATTTTTCCAATTGCGTATAATAAGCCGACTGGTAAGCACTGAAAAAGAACTGCCGAAGAACGGTTTGGGCCCAATCGCCATTGGGTTGTTCTACCAGCAGGCCATTGAGATATTCGTGTTCCAGGCGTGTATAGGCCAGGCTATCCTCGGTAGCATCACCGCCTTTCTGATTGGCTGCATATTGATACAGGCTTCTGGCTTGTCCCACCAGGTCAAGCGTAATATTTGTCAGAGCAATATCCTGCTCCAGTACGGGGCCATGTCCACACCATTCGGCGTTACGTTGCGCCAGAATAAGGACAGAGTCAGCGAGATGGAGGGCGAGTTGCATACTTTAGGAATGATTTTTTTTCGTGAGTCGTGAGAGGAGGGGCGTCAAACTCACGTCTCACGCCTCACGTCCCTCGCTACATATGTTTCACTTCATCCGGCAGATCATAAAATGTCGGATGGCGATAGATCTTGTCATTGGCCGGTTCAAACAGGCTTTCTGCTTCTTCGGGATTGGTGGCATGGATATATTTTGATTCTACCACCCATATACTTACCCCTTCCATGCGACGGGTGTACACATCCCTTGCATTTTCAATGGCCATTTGTGCATCAGCGGCATGCAGGCTACCTACATGTTTATGGTCGAGGCCTTGTTTGCTGCGAATAAAAACTTCCCACAGTGGCCAATCAGTAGCGCTTAAATTGCCTGATGCTTCGGTGCCGCCGGAATTTGTATCCGGAATATCACCATAGCGGAATATTGTTAACTGGAATGGCATTATTTTGGGATTATTAAATATTAATTATTGATTGTTGGCTTTGGATTGCAGATTCTTTAGTGAATTCTTTAATTATTTATTTTAATAATTAGTAATCTCTATGCCGCTCTGCTGGCACGTTTTGCCGCATATGCAGCCGCTGCCTCTCTTACCCACTCACCTTTATCCCAGGCATCTTTTCTTGCCTTCAACCTTTCTTTATTACAAGGGCCATTGCCTTTTACCACATTCCAAAACTCATTCCAGTTGATAGGCCCGAAATCATAGTGCTTTCTTTCCTCATTCCATTTTAATAAAGGATCAGGCAGAGTCATGCCCAGCAATTTCACCTGCTCCACACACATATCTACAAAATTCTGGCGCAATTCATCATTGCTTTTTCGCTTGATCTTCCATTGCATGCTTTGTTCACTATGGGTCGATTCACTGTCATGCGGGCCAAACATCATCAGCGCAGGCCACCACCACCGGTTGATCGCATCCTGGCACATGGCTTTTTGGGCCGGGGTACCACGGCTCAGTACCAATAGCGATTCAAATCCCTGACGCTGGTGAAAACTCTCTTCTTTACATATACGTACCATGGCCCGTGCATAAGGGCCGTAGGAAGTGCGGCAGAGCATGACCTGGTTCATGATGGCAGCGCCATCCACGAGCCAGCCTATGGCTCCTATATCGGCCCAGCTCAATGTGGGATAATTGAAAATGGAAGAGTATTTGGCCTTTCCGCTATGCAGATCTTCGATCGTTTGTTCCCGGCTCACACCCAGTGTTTCGCAGGCGGAGTAGAGATACAAGCCATGCCCTGCTTCATCCTGTACCTTGGCCAGCAGGATGGCCTTTCTTTTCAGGGAAGGTGCGCGGGTGATCCAATTCCCTTCGGGCAACATACCCACCACTTCACTGTGGGCGTGTTGACTGATCTGTCGGATCAGAGTTCGGCGATAGGCTTCGGGCATCCAATCCAGCGGCTCGATCTTCACTTCATTCTCGATCTTTTGCCAAAATATTGATTCCTGTTGCGGCAGGTCCATAGGTAAAAATTAGGTGACAAATCTAATAAAACTAACGGGTGTTTGCAGGTTTTGTTCAAAATACCGTCAGGATGGTATTGCCTTGCCAGTCAATCCCGGGTACTTTTCAAAAATTTTTAATTTATGCAACGATTTGCCCTTCTGTTCCTGTTTTTGATGGGGTCTTTCCTTACCCTGAAAGCCCAAATGGAGATCCTGGAAAAGGATCATGATATCACCCGAAAAGCCCGAAAAGGGTATCTCGGTGCCATCGAAACCAACCAGGCCAACCAGACATTTGATCTTATTTATGTGTTGAAATCCACCAATAGCAAGATCATTACCGAGACCTACACCTTTGACAAGGATCTGAATATGAAGAATCAGGTGAAAGAGGAAGAAGAGGTGGAAAAAGTGAGAAAGAAGTACAAATGGTTCAAGTACAAGGGGGAAACCTATGAGAGCAAGAGTGTATTTGTGCGGAGCAATATGAAAAGTGAAATGATCTTTCGGGAAAAGACTGTCCGCTTTAAATGGAGTTGGCTCAGGGGTGGCTACGCCAAAAAGGTGATCCTGGGCGATAAAGTCAAACCAAAAGATGAAGAAACGGGTGCCCGCTACATGTTCAGGGGAGGTTATTATGAAAATGACCCGGAGGGTTATCTTCTGGTTTGTGCCGGATTGCGGGATGGCCGGGATGTGAATGGTTCTTTTTTAAAATACCATATCCTCTTTGTGGATCAGGAAGTGAATATCACCCGCAAGGATGAGATCAGTTTCCCCTTTGCCAAGGCGCCGGTTTTCTCTGAACCCCTGAGTGATGATGATCCAAGCTCCAACGACGATAACCCTCGTGACTGGGTACTGATCTTTGCCCCCTATGGTGGTCCGGGTATGAATAAAGTGGAAGGCGACCCCAAGGCCTATACCTATTGCCGCTATGATTATAAAGGCCAGTTGAAAGAGAAGTTCGACTTCCAGGTACCTGTACCCGGATGGAGGATATTGGGGGCCTTTCAAAAAAATGGCCAGGTCTATCTCTATGGCCCGGGTATTGAAAAGGACAAACACAGCAATGAGATTTTCAAAGGCCCCATCATTGCAAATACCAGTGATGAGGAAGGGGAGTCAAAAGGAAAAGGTTTGCTCGGGGGTATCAAATCCATGGCTGGTGGCGAAGCCAGTCAGATCACTCAGGCTGAGATCGACGGACGCCTGGATGAAATGAAATACAGCCATTTTGAAGTAGGCAAACTCAGCAATGGTAAACTGGAATTCCTGACTGCTCCTTCGATCAGCGAGATCAATAAAGCAAACGTAAAACCAGCCGATCAAAAAAAGGAGATCGAATTTGATGGCAAACGGTTTATCACTACAGCTATTGGCGTGGTAGCCGGGGATAATATATTCGTCACCGGGCAGGACTATAAGCTGGATAATTTTGGCGGAAACAAAGGAACCCGTTTGTACAAAGGCCTTTACCTCCTTCAATTTGGGGCCGATGGCGCGTATAAACGCAATTATGGTGTAGCGCTGGATCAGAAAAAATACATGGGTATGTTTAGCAAGGGGCTTACCCCTGATATGTTCCCGGCCTATAGTTCCCTTTTTGAATCACCCGACAAAAAGAGAATTTATTGGATGATCACCATGTGCAAAGCCATCGATACTGATACGGACATCGATAACGATTACAATTACCTTACCGGTATTCAAACCACTACCACCACCACCAGTTACACGCCTTTGTATTCCGTGCAGTATGGTATCATCAATGCCGCCAATGGCACGGCTACTGAATTCAAAACACTGGGCGAGGATGAGAAACGAAAATTCTATCTCATGCCTGGTAAGAATGTGCTGGAAATGGGCAACTATGTGATCTATTTAAGCGAAACCCTGAAAGGGGATAAAGTATTGTTATCGCGATTTGATTTGACGAAGTAGAAGGAGCTTCGTGCTGTAAGATGCAAAAAGCTAATAGCCATAGGCTATTAGCTTTTTTTATTTGATATCAAAGTCCACCGATACCTTGTCCGTTCTCGGGTGGCTTTGGCAAGTCAGTATATAACCTTCAGCTACTTCATGATCTTCGAGGCCCCAGTGTACATCCATGCTCACCTCGCCTTCAAGGAGTCGGGCTTTGCAGGTGCAACATACTCCACCTTTACAGGCAAAGGGGAGATCGGCGCCGTGTTTCAGGGCGGCGTCTAATAAAGATATATCTGCATCGAGTGGGAGATTGAATTCAATGCTCCTTCCATCTGCTTTGATCGTAATATGGCTTTGCGGCCCAGTGGGGGTGCCTGTTTCTTGTGGCGTTGATTTTTTTGCCGCTCTTGAACCAGCCGTAGTGAATAATTCAAAATGAATCCGGTTTTTCGGAACATGGCTGGCTTCGAGATAATCTCTTACGCAAAAGATCATTTCCTCGGGGCCGCATAAAAAATATTCATCGATCTTGCCAAAAGGAATCAATTTGGAAAGAGCATCCAGTTTGGTTCCGTCTATTCTTCCTGAATGAAGCGGCGTGTCCATTCTCTCCCGGCTCAATACATGGATTAATTGAAACCGGTCGAGGTATTTGTTCTTGATCGCTTCCAATTCTTCAAAGAATATAATGGATGCACGGCTTCGGTTGCCAAATACCAGCGTAAAGCGACTTTGGGGTTCGGTGCGGAGAATGGTCTTAAGCAAAGAAAGCACCGGTGTGATTCCGCTGCCAGCGGCAAAAGCTACATAGTGTTTTTTCTGTTCGGGATGAAGCGGTGTATTGAATTTACCTACCGGGGGCATTACTTCAAGCACATCGCCGGCTTTTAATTCTTCATTCGCATAGGTAGAAAACACACCACCTTCCACTTTCTTAACGGCCACCTTCCATTCGTGATCAAGAGGGGAACTACACAAAGAATAGGTTCTTCTCACTTCTTCCCCGTGTAAATGTGTACGAAGCGTGAGGCTCTGTCCTTGTTGATAGGTATATAATTCCTTGAGTGTTTCAGGGATTTCAAACGTGATAGAAACACAATCAGCGGTTTCTTTTTTGATCTTTTTTACGGCAAGCGGATGAAAGTGAATCGACATGGATCAAAGTTACTGGAATTGGGGATAGGATGGATGTTGAATGACAGATGACGGAGGACAGATGACGGAGGACGGAGGACAGAAGACAGATGACGGATGACAGAGGTCCGGAGTCGGAAGTAGGGCAAATTAATTACAGTCAACTGTCATCTGTCCTCCGTCATCTGTCATCCGTCATCAGTCATCCGTCATCAGTCATCCTATTTCCTAAGCCCATCAATAAGAATCGTCACCATATTATTCTCTAAATCTTTCGCCGAGATCTTGGCCTGGCTACGGTGCCAGGATTCTATACCGCTTACAGATTGAAGAAGAATGATCACTGCTGTAGGCGCGTCAATTTTTTTGATCTCGCCTTTGGTAATACCCTTTTCAATGATGGCGGCAAACATGCGGCGGTATTGACGACGTTGGTTGCGGAAATTGGAAAGGAATGGTTCATTCAGGTGTTTCCATTCGCGGTCGCTTACATACACTTCCTCATAATGTTCGATCATTTCCTGAATGTGAAATCGCATCAGGTTTTCGAGCTTCTGAATGGTGGGAAGATCACTGGCTTCTGTTTCTTCCAGTTTAAGCATAAAACGATTGGCTACATCAAAGCAGATCGCTTCCAGTATTTCGTTTTTTGACTTGATATGATTGTATAAGCTGGCGGCTTCAATACCCACCCGCTCGGCCAGATCACGCATGGATGTGGCAGCAAAGCCTTTTTCCCGGAACATCTGGGCGGCTTTGGTGAGGATAACCTCTTTTTTAGAGGAACGGCGTTTTGTCGTTGGCATGTTTCAAAGATAGAGGATGTTTATTAAACAAATCCACCATCTGACTTCCCAAACTGTCTTTTTTGGCTTAGGTTTGCACGGCTTTTTTGAACAACTCAAACCCCAAAACCCCATATCATGTCACTCGTTGTTGTCGGCTCCATGGCTTTTGATGCGATCGAAACCCCTTTTGGAAAAAGCGATAAGATCGTAGGCGGAGCGGCTACCTATATCGCCTGGAGTGCCTCCAATTTTACCCGTCCCATCAAACAGCTTTCCGTAGTTGGGGGTGATTTTCCCAAAGAGGAATTGAAAATGCTCGAGGCCCGGGGGGTGAACCTGGAAGGGGTACAGATCAAAGAAGATGAGAAGTCCTTCTTCTGGAGTGGTAAGTACCACCTGGACATGAACACCCGCGACACCCTTGATACTCAATTAAATGTGTTGGCTAATTTTAACCCGGTGGTTCCGGAAAGCTATCAGGATTGTGAGTTTCTGATGCTGGGTAACCTGGTGCCTGCCGTTCAAATGGCCGTGATCGACCAGCTTCGGAACAGGCCGCGCCTGGTAGTCATGGACACCATGAATTTCTGGATGGAAACCGCCATGCCCGACCTGGAAAAAGTGCTGCGGAAGGTGGATGTGTTGATGATCAACGACAGCGAAGCCCGCCAACTCAGCGCCCAATATTCCCTGGTGAAAGCTGCCCGGGAGATCATGAAAATGGGGCCTAAATACCTGGTCATTAAAAAAGGGGAGCACGGAGCTTTGTTATTTCATGATGATGGGGTGTTTTTTGCCCCGGCCCTTCCGTTGGAGGACGTGTTTGACCCCACTGGCGCGGGAGATACCTTCGCCGGAGGTTTCATTGGACATATTGCCCGTACAAAAGACATCAGCTTCAACAATATGAAATCCGGGATCATTGCCGGTTCTGCCCTTGCCAGTTTCTGCGTAGAGAAATTTGGTACCACCCGGTTGAAAGAACTTCGCCATGGTGAACTGGAAGGAAGAATCCAGCAATTCCGCGACCTGGTCAATTTTGAGATCGAACTGGAATGATCCGGGTCATGGATACCCGCGCACCACGGAGATCAGTCGCCTAAATCGTTTCCTTTTTCCCTGCAGGGTTAGAAATTCTGCCCATACGATATAGTTCCCGGAGGGTAAAATCTTTCGTTCATCCCCCATTCCATCCCATGTCCAGGTACCTGTGCGACCGGCGATTTCCGTATTTACCAGGAAACGAACCATACGCCCATGCTGATCAAAGATCCGGATATGCGCCAACTGACCCGGTTCCGCCAGTTGATAGGATAAGGTGGCATGGTCGTGAAATCCATCATTATTGGGACTGATAATTACCGGTTCTATCCAAAATTCCCCTCCGCCTGTTCCTGATTCAACGGATTGGGAATTCCTGTAGCCCGGTGTTCCCCCGCGGGAAGTGGTGGCAGCCGAATGCCAGTTCATTGGGTCCTGTGAAGGGACATTGGGGTCGATCCGCTCCAGGGAAATACCTCGCGGATCATTTATCAGTGGCGAATGCCAGTCTTCATCATAGTTGACCTCATCCAATATCTCACCCTGCTGGTGCAGGAGTAATATGTGCCCGTTATCGGATGGAAAGGAGGGTAGTTGGTTTGCTTCCGATATCCTGCCGGCGTCCTTTACCCAATGATCGCGGATCAATGCCTGGCTGTCCGTCGTTACTACCCAATATTCTCCCGGAAAGATCAACCGGCTTTCTGTACAAAGGGGATAAGGTGTCCCCACTTCGCCAGATTCTTTGCGGTTGGCGAGATAGAGTTCTTTGGCATCAAATACCTGTTTACTCCGGTTGTATATCTCTACATAATCCGATCCACCTAAACGAGGATTAGACAAAATTTCATTGATGACAAGGTCATGAAGGGAAGGAATTACCGGTCTTCCCCAATGTACTACGGTCACAGGCTCTATCGGGATTTGCCGGCAATCGCGGATATGGTTCAACGTGAGTTCATACATTTTTCCCGGTTCAGGGGCCGGGTATATTTCTATTTCCAGTTGATCAAACATCGGCGGGGTGGGCCGTACGTCGATCAAAGAAAAACCATCAGGAAGTTGGATATTCTCGCGGGCTACACTCCGGGCACTGTCCAGCGGCTCACTGAACTGGATATGGAGGATTTGGCTCCCTTCCATATAGGTATTTATTATATGGGGGCCTTCAGTATCGGTGATAAACGCGGCCGATGCATTGGGCTGTCCGGGTGTTCCACCCGTTGGATGGGTACTTGCCTGCCAATTAGCCTGTCCGGTACAGGGAAATTGCCGGTCGATCATTTCCAGGCTCCATCCACCCGATCGTTTAATTTCACTTTTATAAGTATTGACTGAATAAGCTACGGCATGAATGGTTTGGCCGGAAGGATCAAGCAGGGAGATCAGATCACTTTCATTGTCAAGCGATGGAAAGGAGGGTACAGGTATGACGGGTCCATAGCCTGCCATCACTGTAGTGGTGGTGGATGAACCCAGCAATACCAACTGCCCCGGTTCAAGGGTATAAGCGGGAAAGGCCCCGCTGGTGGATGTGCGGTCGCGCAGCTTCCATCCGGCAAGTGAAATCGGTGCGCCTGAACGGTTCACCAGTTCGATCCATTCCACTGCAGGTAAACCCACTACCGGTGTTGGGTCGGCCATGATCTCATAGATCAACACATCATACCTTGATTGGGAAAAGGAAAGCACTGAAAACAGGGAATTGATACCGAATACGAACACTTGTTTTTTTGACATAAGAAAAGGTTTGCCGAAAAATAAGTGTACCTGATCAAAATAAAAAGGGGGAAAATTTGGCGGTTAACACGATACCGCTTTACTTTTGCTGCTCATCATGCAAATGACCAAACATACAAAACGCACGAAGAAACTTTCCAGAGGAAGGCTCGGGTGAGTTGTATGTGATGAAACATAAACGAACTGAGGCCTTCCCCAACGGAGGGCCTTATTTTTTTTAAAACCAATTTATAACAATTAAAAAGTCTTCGTAAGAAGATCGGGGGGAGTATCAACAATGAAAGTTGCAGTAGTCGGCGCCACCGGACTGGTAGGCACAAAAATGTTACAAGTGTTAGCAGAAAGAAATTTCCCGGTAACGGAATTGATTCCGGTTGCTTCGGAAAAATCAGTGGGTAAACAGGTAGAGTTCAAGGGGAAGAAATACACGGTAGTAGGGATGGAATCCGCGATTGCTGCTAAACCGGCCGTTGCCTTGTTTTCCGCTGGTGGAAGCACGTCTACCGAATGGGCGCCTCGTTTTGCCGCTGCCGGTATCACGGTAATTGATAATTCTTCTGCCTGGCGCATGGATCCTGCCAAACCTTTGATTGTACCCGAGATCAATGCAGATATATTAACGGCCAATGATAAGATCATTGCCAATCCCAATTGCTCTACCATACAAATGGTAGTGGCATTAAATCCCCTGCACAAGCGGTACGGAATTGAACGGATCGTGGTGAGTACCTATCAGAGTGTGACGGGTACCGGCGTAAAAGCTGTTGATCAGTTATTCAATGAGCGAAAAGGAGTGGAAGGCCCAATGGCCTATAAATATCCGATTGATCTGAATGTGATTCCACAGATCGATGTATTTCTGGAGAATGGATATACCAAGGAAGAAATGAAAATGGTCAATGAGACCCAGAAGATCATGCGGGATACCACCATCCGGGTGACCTCTACCACGGTACGGATACCGGTTGTAGGCGGTCATAGTGAGTCGGTGAATGTGGAATTTACCGATGAGTTTGATTTGCGGGAAGTAAAGGCCTTGTTGGAATCCGCTCCGGGAGTAGTTGTGGTGGATGATCCTGCTACCCAGCAATACCCAATGCCCAAGGATGCCCATGAAAGAGATGAAGTATTTGTAGGTCGTCTTCGTCGCGATGAAACCCAGCCTTGTACACTTAATATGTGGATCGTATCGGATAACCTGCGTAAAGGCGCCGCTACCAATGCCGTCCAGATCGCGGAGTATTTGATGGAGAAGGGGTTGGTGGGGTAGGTTGGATGACGGATGACAGATGACGGATGACGGATGTTGGATGACAGATGACAGATGACGGATGACGGATGACGGAGGAGGGATGTTGGATGTTGGATGTTGGAAGGAAGTCGAAGGGCGGAGGGTGGCTGTGCGTGACCTCTGGGCTCGCACGATTATCCCCGCGCCTCTGGCGACAAGCCTTACAGCGGTAAATCTAATATTAAATGAACTAAACTCGAGTCGCCAGAGGCGACAAGACAATCGTGCGAGACCAGAGGTCTCGCACAGCAACACCCCGCTCTTCGCCCAACATCCAACATCCGTCATCTGTCCTCCGTCATCTGTCCTCCAACATCCCTCCCCCTACCCAACAGCCCCATTCAGGAATTTCACCAATGGCATCAATGCCTCATAGGCATCTATTACTTTTTTCTTCGCCGTTGCCGATGTAATATCTGCATCACTCATTTGAAG
>JANRLV010000149.1:0-7845 GCA_033762195.1 Chitinophagaceae bacterium
CAAACGTTGGTAGTGAATAGTGAACAGTGAATAGTGAATAGTGAATAGTGAATAGTGAATAGTGAATAGTGAATAGTGAATAGTGAAACTTAAAACGTATAATTTACCACCCCAAAAATATTTTCACCATTCACTATTCACTATTCACCTCTCACCTCTCACGCCTCACGTCTCACGTCTCACGAAATTCACGCCTCACAAAACCCGCTCCCCTCCTTCGCGCATTTCGCTGGGCAATATTCCAAACTCCTTTCTAAACGCGACGGAGAAATGACTGAGGTTGGTATATCCTACCTGCATGCCCACTTCTTTGATGGTCATGTTTTTGTCTTCCAATAAATTCCGCGCATGGATCATTCGGCTGCGTTGGAAATACTGATAAACGGGAAGTCCGAACAATTGACGAAAATCGGTCTTGAATTTAGAAGCGCTCATCCCGGCCTCTTTGGCCAGTTCATTGATGGTTGGGGCCGGTTCCAGAAAATCATGCACAAGGTGTTGCTCAGCCTTGCGGAGCCGCTCTTGTTCAAACAAGGTAAAGGACCTTGTATTCTTCTCGCTCAGTTCACGCTTCATGCGGGAGACAAATTTCTCCAACAGGAGCTTTATTCGGATTACACTAAAGAAATCATCCCAGGCGGTAGCATGGTCATGGTTGAATACTTCTTTTAACCAGATCCTTTCTTCCGATCCCAATGGCACCCGCCACATTTTGGATCGTTGCAAATCCAGGAATTTGAGCACATGTGCATTCTCCAAATTTTCAGGTAAGGCGGATTGCATCCATTCGGGTTGAATAAGGATACGCAATGACCTTACTTTTTTTCCACTATTCCGGGGTTGTTCCAATTCATGGTCGGTATAAGCCAGGATCATATCCGAATACGCAAATGGAGTGCTTTCCTGCTCGGTCATCCCCGGTTCCTGTTTGCTGCAATGCTCGATATGGTCATACTGTAGCACGAAAATGGGTTGGCTCGTTCTATGCCCGCTAAAGGTAAAATCGATTTTGTAGCAACATTCGGAAATGATGGCGGAGATGCCATTGCCCAGATTATAGGCTTTGCAAAAACCTTCCCCAATGTGACCGGGTAAGGCAAGTCTGTCATTGTCAATTTGTTGACCCAGTCCATCTGCTAACAATTTCAACAGGGCACGACTGTCACCCTCTAAGGATACTTTGACACCTATCATAACTTCACAAGTTTAATGCGGGTGCAAAGGTATGATGGTTGTTTAAGCAACTAGTACCTGATTCGGGTATTTCTTTACCTGTTGCGGACTATACCTTGATTGGCCAGGATTACCGGATTTGAGGATTTGGGCCTATATGGAGATAAGGGTTTGAAATGGAGGTTTATACTCATTTCATACTCTTCAAATTTTCCCGGGGACAAATTATAACGAACTCGGTAACTGATTGAATTTCCGCTTAAAAGCTGCGCTGAAATTGCTCAGGTTGGCATACCCTACGGCATGACCCACTTCGGAAACGGTATAGTTTCCGCTCATGAGGAGCAGGCGTGCTTTTTCCATTCTATGTTCCTGAAAATAGCTGTAAACGGGGGCTCCGTAAATGGTTTTGAATATCTTTTTGAATTTGGAGGGGCTCATAGCGGCTTTTCGGGACAGGGCAGCGATGGTGGGTGCCGGGGTGGAGAAATCGCGAAGGAGTTCCTGTTCGGCGGCCATGAGGCGGTTAATATCTTCCCGCGAAAAGTCACGGGCTTCGGGCACCATGACCATTTCCTTTTTTAGCCAGAAACAAAACTTCTCGATCAATTTGAGGATCCGTGACTGGTAAAATATCAGTGGTTTTTCTTCGCTCTCCGATTCCACCAATTCCTGAATGATGGTCCTGGACTCGATATCCATTTTCCGATACATCAGCCCCGCGGTTTTCAGGCCCAGGTAACGAAGTAGTACATCTTTATTGGCTGCGATATCCAGGTTATGATGCATCCACTCGGGGCTTAGAAGTACACGGATCCCCCTAATCCCGGTTCCCTGTGAAATATAATAGGTAACCCCATACAGAAAACTGGTCAGGTATTGGGCAGCACGTTGTCCATCTGAAAAGGAAGATATATCGGAGCCGATCTTCACCGTAAATTCTTTTACCCTGGTCAATTCTTCTGAGATGAATGTATAATATTCGCGTTCATCTTTTTTTCTTTCGAGGAGGATATCTTCTTTTAAATAAAAGTCGGAGATGATGGCTTCCATGCCATCCTGCAATTCGATCAGCCGCATATATCCCTTTCCGATCCGTGGATGGAATACGAGTTTTTCCCCATCGAAGGGGCTATCGAGGGCGAGGGCAAAGTCCTTTAGGAATTGCCGGAAGTTCGTCAACTCATACTCGAAGGATATCATTTTCCCTTTTTAAAAATAATTGCAGTAATCAGGCAGGCTTAACCGGTTTCACATGGGGGTGTTATCCATCACTGGTAGCGGAAAGGGTTTCTTCGGGCGGCTAGCATATAATTTTTCACATTCATCCAAAAGGCAAGGATCATATATATGATCAATGGTGACCCCATGGTTAACATGGATGTCAGGATAAAATACTTCCGTATATGGGAAGAAGCAATACCAAAACGGTCACCGATAGCGGTACAAACGCCAAAAGCTTTCCATTCCACGAATTCTTTGAACCGGTTCATAGGACTAATTTATAAAATTTGAACAAACCCGCCAATATGGAGTTATTCAGACAGTGTTATTTTGTACTTTCGCACCACGATTTAAATCCTCAAAACTATCTCCATGGTATTCGATCTCGACCTCATCAAAAAGACCTACGCTGAAATGCCTGCCCGGGTGGATGCCGCCCGAAAAGCCCTGGGCCGCCCCCTGACCCTGTCAGAAAAAATTCTATACGCCCACCTGTGGAAAGGTGTTCCTATTCAGGACTTTGTCCGTGGTAGAGCCTATGTAGATTTTGCCCCCGACCGGGTGGCGATGCAGGATGCGACCGCTCAGATGGCCTTGCTCCAGTTTGATACCACGGGAAGAAAAAAGGTGGCGGTACCCTCTACCGTGCATTGTGACCACCTGATTGTGGCCAAAAACGAGGGAAAAACTGACCTTAGCCGGGCGATTTCCGACAATGAAGAGGTGTATAACTTCCTTGCTTCCATATCCAATAAATACGGCATCGGTTTCTGGAAACCCGGAGCCGGGATCATCCACCAGGTAGTATTGGAAAACTACGCCTTCCCGGGTGGGATGATGATCGGTACCGATTCCCACACGGTCAATGCCGGGGGATTAGGTATGATCGCCATTGGAGTAGGTGGAGCGGATGCTTGTGATGTAATGGCCGGTTTAAGCTGGGAACTCCTGATGCCAAAACTGATCGGCGTTAAGCTGACAGGTAAACTGAATGGCTGGACCGCCCCCAAGGATGTGATTTTGAAAGTAGCCGGTATCCTTACTGTAAAAGGTGGAACCAATGCAATTGTTGAATACTTTGGCGAAGGTGCCCAGGCTATGAGTTGTACGGGTAAAGGCACCATCTGTAACATGGGTGCCGAGATCGGTGCCACTACTTCAACTTTTGGTTATGATGAAAGTATGAGCCGTTACCTGAAAGCGACCGGACGTGCGGAGGTTGCGGAAGCGGCCGACAAGATCAAAGAATATCTCACCGGCGATGCCGAAGTATATGCAAATCCCGAGAAATATTTTGACCGGGTCATTGAGATCAACCTGAGTGAATTGGAACCCCACCTGAACGGGCCTTTCACACCCGATCTGGCCACGCCTATTTCCCAGATGAAGGAAGCGGCCACCAGGAACAACTGGCCCACCAAGATCGAAGTAGGCCTGATCGGAAGTTGTACCAACTCTTCCTATGAAGATATCAGCCGGGCGGTTAGTCTGGCCAAACAAGTAAAAGAGAAAGGCCTGAAACTGAAATCAGAATTTACCATTACCCCGGGTTCTGAGCAGGTACGTTATACGATTGAACGCGACGGATTCCTGGATGTATTCGGGCAAATCGGCGCCACTGTATTTGCCAATGCCTGTGGTCCCTGTATTGGTATGTGGGACCGTATGGGTGCAGAAAAGCAGGAAAGAAATACGATCGTACACTCCTTCAACCGGAACTTTGCCAAGCGTGCCGATGGTAACCCCAACACACTGGCCTTTGTAGCTTCTCCTGAACTGGTGACCGCCCTGGCCATTGCAGGTGATCTGACCTTTAACCCTGTAACTGATACACTGGTCAATGACAAAGGGGAACAGGTTAAACTCGATCCCCCATCGGGAGATGAATTGCCTCAGAAAGGTTTTGCTGTTGAAGATGCCGGATACCAGGCTCCTGCGGAAGACGGAAGTAAAGTACAGATCGATGTTAAAGCGGATTCCAAACGCCTGCAACTCCTCTACCCCTTTGCTGCCTGGGAAGGCACGGACATTAAAGGGTTGAAACTCCTGATCAAGGCCAAAGGAAAATGTACAACCGACCATATTTCCATGGCCGGGCCCTGGTTGAAATTCCGTGGCCACCTGGATAATATCAGTAATAACCTGTTGATTGGCGCTACCAACTATTTCAATGAAAAAACAGACTCTGTTAAAAACCAATTGACCGGAGAATATGGTACCGTTCCCAATACGCAACGTGCTTACAAGGCCGCTGGCGTTGGAACCATTGTAGTGGGTGATGAGAATTACGGAGAAGGTTCCAGCCGCGAACACGCTGCGATGGAACCCCGTCACCTTGGCGTTAGAGTGGTATTGGTAAAATCCTTTGCCCGTATTCACGAGACCAATCTTAAGAAACAAGGGATGCTGGCTCTGACCTTTGCCAATAAAGAAGATTATGATAAGATTCGCGAGGACGATAGTTTTGATATCATTGGGCTGACCTCCTTTACCCCTGGAGTTCCCCTGAAGATTGTGTTGCACCATGCCGATGGCACACAGGACAGCATTGAAGCCAACCATAGCTACAATGCACAACAGATCGAATGGTTCAAAGCAGGCGGCGCACTCAATGTGATACGCGCGGAATTCGCAAAATCATAAATTAACCATGCCGCTGCTCAAACAGCGGCATTTTTTTCTTCATGAACCAACGATCCCAAAAAATAGTAGCTGGTTTTCTACTGGTGATTTGTCTGGCGGTATTGGGACGGTTTGTCCTTTTCAAAAAACCGTTGGGATACTACCGCCAGTATTTTAAGAGCGCGAACATGCGTGCCGACGCGATCGAAGCCAACAAGGCCAATAATAACTATGTCCTTTTCGCCACGATCAGGAAGTTTTATAAAAGCCGTCGCCTGGCAACTGAATACAAAGTGGACAATATCGGCGGAAATATCATTGGCTTTATTCCCCTGGGCTTTCTTTTCCCCTTTTTCATGGGAAGGAAGGTAAAGGGGATCAAGACCGTACTGGTCGTATTCCTTATCAGCCTTGGCTTTGAATGGATTCAGTTAAAAACAGGAATAGGTGTTTTTGACGTAGACGATCTTTTCCTCAACACTACCGGTGGTTTGATCGGGCTTATACTCTATTATGGGGCGTCCTGGATGTTTCGACCGGCTTCGCCGGCGAACCGTTAACCGCCTATCCAAATGCCTGCCTTTTTTACCCAAAAAAAACTATCTTCCTGTAAAATACAACTACATGAAGAAACTGCTTTTACCACTGGGAACCCTATTCTTCCTTGTGGCATGTAACGATCAGGGGCCATCGGCTTCCCTTGTTTCTTTTAAACCCATCGACGTGAAATATCCGGAAACAAAAAAGGACACAACCGTAATCGACAATTATTTTGGAACAGCTGTTGCTGACCCTTATCGCTGGCTGGAAAATGATACCAGCGCTGAAACAGCCGCCTGGGTAAAGGCCCAAAATGAAGTAACCAATGGTTACCTCAACCAGATTCCCTTCCGGGATGCCATTCGTAAGCGCTACACAGAATTGTTTAACTACGAAAAATTTTATAGCCCTTTTAAAGAAGGAGGATACAATTATTATTATCTCAATTCGGGCCTGCAAAACCATGCGGTGCTGTACCGGGAGAGTGCCGAAGGAAAGGACCGTGAGGTTTTTCTTGATCCAAATACCTTTTCGGCTGACGGCACCACTTCCCTGTCTGGAATCAGTTTTAGCAAGGATGGTTCCCTGGCAGCCTATAACATTTCACAAGGCGGAAGCGATTGGCAGAAACTTGTGGTAATGAATGCCAAGACCAAGCAACAAACGGGAGATACCCTGGAATTGAAATTTAGTGGCGCCAGTTGGAAAGGAAATGAAGGCTTTTATTATAGCACCTATCCTAAGCCGGTAGATGGAAGTCTGCTTTCCGGTATGACCTCCAATCACAAACTATATTTCCATAAACTGGGCACGCCGCAAAGCGAAGACGTTATGGTGTTTGGTAGTGATACCAAGCCAACCCGCTATATTTCCGGTGGTGTAAGTGAGGATCAGCGCTGGTTGTTTATCTATACGGCCAATGAAACATATGGAAACGGGCTTCTGGCCATGGATCTTACCAAACCAGGCTCTCCGGTCATTACCATTGTTGGTGACATGAAGAACTCCCATGGAGTGATCGACAACGACGACCAATACTTTTATATCCAAACGGATAAAGATGCACCGACCAGCAGGATCGTGGCAGCCCCCATTGCTAATCCTGGGCCGGAAAACTGGAAAACCATCATCGAGGCCAAACCCGAAGTGTTGACAGCTTCCAGTGGTGGTGGTTATATTTTCTGCACCTATCTCAAAGACGCGATCAGCAAGGTTACCCAGCATGATATGACGGGCAAACTGGTTCGTGAAGTGGAAATCCCAGGCATTGGTTCAGTGGTTGGTGGATTTAGCGCCAAAAAATTGGAGAAAGAACTTTATTTTGGGTTTACTTCATATACCACTCCCCTCACTATTTACAAATATGATGTTGCCTCCGGCAAATCGACGCTCTATAAGAAATCGGCCCTGAAATTCAATCCGGATGACTATGAATCCAAACAGGTGTTTTATAATTCCAAGGACGGCACTAAAATCCCCATGATCATCACCTACAAAAAAGGGACAAAAATGGATGGCAAGAACCCTTGTATGTTGTATGGGTATGGCGGGTTCAGTGTAAGCCTGACACCTTATTTCAGTACCTCCTCCATGATCCTGCTTGAAAATGGTGGGATCTATGCCGTTCCAAACCTGCGCGGTGGCGGGGAATACGGAGAGGATTGGCATAATGCCGGGATCAAAACCAAAAAACAAAATGTATTCGATGACTTTATTGCCGCAGCCAAATACCTGGTAGACAGCAATTATACCTCGCGCGAACTATTGGCTATCGCCGGAGGAAGCAATGGTGGTTTGCTGGTGGGGGCTTGTATGACACAACAACCTGGCATGTGCAAAGTGGCTTTCCCGGCAGTGGGTGTTATGGACATGCTTAGGTATCACAAATTCACAGCAGGTGCCGGTTGGGCCTATGACTATGGAACCTCCGAAGACAATAAGGAGATGTTTGATTATCTGTATGGATATTCTCCAGTGCAGAACCTCAAACCCGCTTCCTATCCGGCCACCCTCGTCACCACGGCCGACCATGATGACCGCGTCGTGCCGGCTCACTCCTTTAAATTCGCCGCCACCTTGCAGGAAAACCATAATGGCGCCAATCCTGTCCTGATCCGTATTGAAACCAAAGCGGGCCACGGAGCCGGGAAAAGCACCCAACAGGTTATAGAGGAAGAAACGGATAAGTGGAGTTTTATGTTTTATAATATTGGATTGCAGCCGAAGTATGAGTAGGTGGGGGGGATGGAGGTTGGAGTTCAGATGACAGATGACGGATGACTGATG